>PWWF01000301.1 GCA_003561595.1 Paracoccaceae bacterium
ATCCGCACGCCCAATCGCGAGGTCAAGGCCAAGACCGCGCAGCGGATGAAGGCCGATGCGGGCAATGCCGCCCATATCGGCGCGCCGATGCCGGGCTCGGTCGCCTCTGTCGCGGTCAGCGCGGGCAGCAAGGTCAAGGCGGGCGATCTGTTGTTGACGATCGAGGCGATGAAGATGGAGACCGGCCTGCATGCCGACCGCGAAGCTGTGGTCAAGGCCGTCCATGTCAGCGCAGGCACGCAGATCGAGGCCAAGGATCTGCTGGTCGAGTTCGAGACCTGAGAGGGGGGTGCCAGAGCCGGGGGCATCGAACCCCCGTCTCTGGCGCTGCCGCGGCATCCGGTCTGCGTTTGGCATTTCCGGCGCGCATGTGGTGGGTCGGAACTGCGCTGATGCTGTTTGCTGCCGCGAAGGGGGTGCCCGCGCCGGGGGCATCGACCCCCCGGCACGGGCGCTGCCGCCGCATCCACGCCTGAGTCACATGTAACTGCGCACAAGCGCTTCCGAGACCAGACGCCAGCCATCCGCGATCACGAAAAACGACAGCTTGAAGGGCAGCGACACGATTGCCGGAGGCACCATCATCATCCCCATGGACATCAGCACGGCCGCCACCACCAGATCGATGATCAGGAACGGCAGAAAAATCAGAAACCCGATCTGAAAGGCGCGCGCGACCTCGCTGAGCATGAAGGCCGGCACCAGCACCGACAGCGGCGCATCGCTCGACAGGGGCGCCTCCGTATCGGGGCGCAGGCTTGCGAGGCTGTCATAGGTATCGACATCCACCCGCGCCAGCATGAATTGCCGAAACGGGTCGGCCACGGCGATGAATGCCTCATCAATCGCGATCTCGCCATCATTGAGCGGCTGCACCCCGTTCTGCCAGGCCGCGAGAAAGACAGGCTCCATCACGAACCAGGTCAGGAACAGCGCGATGGAGACAATCAGCATATTGGGTGGGGACTGCATCAGCCCCAGCGCCTGACGCAGGATCGCGAGCACTGTCACAATTAAGGGAAAGCAGGTCACCATGACCAGTATTCCGGGCACGAGGCTCAGAAGCGTCAGCAGGACCAGCAATTGCACCGTCCGCGTGACCAGCGCGCCGTCATCGGCGAAGGTAAAGCTGACCTCTTGCGCGTGCAGCGCCGTTGCAGGCAGCAACAGCGCAAGCAGCACCGCGAAAAGCCCGAGCCGTGCCATCACGTCACAGCGCCTCGCGCAGGTCGATGATCTCGGTCAGGCGCACCCCCAGATAGCCGGCCTGCTCCCCCTCCAGCTCGTGCAACTCGCCCCGCGCCACCAGCTTGTCACCGATGAACAGCTCGACCGGGTCATCGACCCGCCGATCAAGCATCAGGACAGAATCGCGGCGCAGTTTCAGCAACTCCCGCACCTGCGGGCGGGCACGCCCGACGGAAATGGCGATCTCGATCGGTACCTGATTGAGGATGCCACCAGTCACATCCGTATCATCCATGCGCTTTCTCCTGTGTTTCAGGGTCCGGGGAGTGCTGGGCCATAACAGTGCGCAGGGCATCCAGCAGCGCATCGAAATCGATGACGCGTTCCTGCACACCCATGCGCAGCGCGACCTGTGCCGCGCTGAAGCTGGGTTCTGCGACGAATTTCAGAGGCAGGTCAGAGCGCGCGCGTGTCAGCGGCTCCAGATCCTCCAACACGGCCGACGCGCAGGCAATCTCGACAGGGGTCTGCGTGTGCCCTTCGGCAAGCGCCTGCAACTCGACCAGGACCCGTTCGGGCAGCGCCATTGCAACTGTCTGCGGCAGGACCTTGGCCAGAATCGCCTCTGTCAGCCGCAGGAAAGCCTGCGACAGCGCCTGATGCGCCTCGGCATAGCCGAATTCGATCTGTTGCAGCGCCTCTTCCGCCGCGATCCGGCGCAGCGCATCGTCATTGCGCATATTCTCGAGCGCGTCCTGCCAACCGGCGGCATAGCCCTCTTCATAAGCGGTTTCGCGCAGGCGCGCGGCCTGATGCGCGTCGAACTGCGCGTCGGCATCTTCCAGTGGTGCGGTCTCGAACACTTCGAGTTTTCGCAAGGCCATGCTCATGATGTCTCCTTCCGGTCATCCATCCAGTGGCGCAGCACATGCGCCGTATCCTCGCCCCGCGCATCGATAAGCTGGCGCAGCCGGTCGACAGGGTCCTGCGCCTGCTCTGTCATCACGGAGACCCCCTCGGACGGCGACAGGCCAGCTGCGTCGGGCGCGGCAAGAGCCGCAGGGTCGCGCGCGGAGTCGATCTCGCGGCGGTTGAGTGTGGCCAGAACCGGGCGCAGCACCAAAAGCGCGAGCAGCACCAGCGCCGTCAGCGCAAAGGCCCAGCGCGCCATGGTCATCGCATCCAGACTGCCCAGGTTGAAGCTGGAGGCCGCAGCCTCGGTGCCGATGGCAGCGACCGGCTCGAAGGGTAGCGACCGGATCGTGATGACATCGCCGCGCGCCTCATCAATTCCGACGGCTGATGCGACCAGTTCGCGCAGCGCCTCGAGTTCGGTGGCATCGCGCGGGCGCCATACCATTTCGCCTTCGGCATCGGGCTCCTGCACCCCGTCGATCAACACGGCCACCGTCATGCGCCGTATCGCGCCGGGCCTGCGTTCCAACTCGCGAAGTGTTTCGGAGACTTCGAAATTGTTGCGTTGGCGCGTGCGCAACTCGCGCGTGGTGGCGCTGCCTTCACCCTCAGCGGCATCGCCATCGGGCAGGTTGCTGGCAACTGTCACCCCCTGCCGCCGCGTGTCGGTGCTGTTGGTGCTGTCTTCTTCTGTCTCGCTGCTGATCGCAACGCGCGAATCGGGGTCGATCAGGCGTTCCTGCACGACCTCATGATCCGTGACCGTGTCGATATTCAACTCGACCACGGCACGGCCATGCCCGACATGCGCTTCCAGCAACCGCTCCACATTGCGGCGCAATTCGGTTGTGCGGTCGCTGCCCTGCGCGGCATTGGCCGGGTCCGTGTCGGGCCCGTAGACCATCCCGCCGGTCCCGTCGATCACCGAGACATCATCCGGGGTCATCCCCGCCACGGCCGAGGCAACCAGAAACCGCAGTGATCGTGCCTGCGACGCGCTGAGCGTGCCGCCGCTGGTGCTGACCGTGACCGAGGCCGTGGGCGTTATATCGCGCCGGAACGGCGTCGAACTGCCCTGCGATATATGCACCCGCGCCGTGCGCACATAGGGGCTGGCGACGATCGTGCGTGCCAGCTCCCCCTCTTTCGCGCGCCAATAGGCCGCGTCGAACATCTGCGACGTCGTGCCGAACCCGGTCAGCGATTCGAGCAGCTCATAGCCCGCATGCGAATTCGCGGGCAGCCCGTTTGCCGCCAGCATCAGCCGCGCTTCATCCCGCAGGGGGGAGGGCACGAAAATCGCGTCGCCGCGCACATCATAGGCGATGCCCCGCGCCTCGAGCGACTGGATGACCTCACCCGCCGCGCCATCCTCCAGCCCGGCATAAAGCAGGGACATGCCGGGCGTGCTGGCCAGCCGTGCAATTCCCAGCACAAGCGCAAAAACCAGAACTGCCGCCCCCACCGCCAGAACGCGGCGCCGAGTATCGAATGCGGCCCAGAGGGACTGTAGCTGCTGCACGTCACTTCTCCTTCTTCAGGCTTCTGCCCTGGACCCGAGTTTTCGGACAGATCGCTTAACATTCGGTTAGTGAGACTGTGCCAAAACAGGGTCATCGACATTTTCTTGCGAGGGTCCATGTCTGACGCTGCC
>PWWF01000392.1 GCA_003561595.1 Paracoccaceae bacterium
AGTATCAGGTCTTGCGTGTTCATTCAGAAAGTGGTGCCCCGGGGGCAGAGCCGAACCACCGACACGAGGATTTTCAATCCCGGATTGTGGATGGAAGATCAGTCGGTTACGGGCGAAATTTCTGTCAAACCCACAACGGGAAATCAGGCACTTACGGGTCGATTGTCAAACCATTTGCGGGCCCGGACAAGGGCTTTGGGCAGATGGTGCGGCGGCGTTTTCCGTTCTGTCAAGCGTCATGATCCGTCGCCATTGACGCGCCGGCGCTCCCCCTTCCCGGGGACCCGCGCATGAGCTGGAAGATTGCCAATCTCTGCGCCGGCCGGATCTTCGGCAGCGCCGCGCGCAAGCAGATCATCATGTTCCTGGCCGACAAGGCGAGCGATGACGGCTCGGGCGTCTGGTGTTCCAAGGGCACGATCCAGCGCCACACCGAGCTTGGCGAAAGCACCGTCAAGCGGACGATCACCGATTTCCTGCGCGAGGGCATCCTGATCGAGACCGGGCCGCGGCCCTGCAAGAACGGTTTCACCGTGATCTACCGGATCGTGCTCGACCGCGTGATGGCGCTGGAAAGCTCCGCCGAGCACGATGAGGGGACGGGGTCCACAGTGGACCCCGTCCAGCCTGAACCCGGTACGGGGTCCACCATGGACGGGGTACGGGGTCCACGGTGGACCCCAAACCACCCTGAAACCATCCTTAATCCACCTACGCGCAAGCGCGCGGAGGCGGCGGCGGATGAAAAGGTTGAAAGAATCTGGGCCGCATATCCCAAGGACCGGCAGCGCGGGAAGGCAGCGAGTGTGAACGCGATTGCCGGGGCGCTGGCCGAGGGGGTCAACTCCGACGACCTGCTACGCGCCGTGCAGGCCTATGCGACCGAAAGCGCGGGCTTCACCCGGTCGAAGGTCTGTTTCTCGGACAACTGGTTCGCCGCCCGCCGCTGGCAGCGTTTCCATGAGGTGATGGCCGAGGAACGGCAGGCGCGGTCGGCGCTGACCGCAGATCACCACGCCCGGCTGGCCGCATGGGTCCGCGACCGCAGCCCGATGTGCAAGCACATCACCGCCCCGCAGGTGACGGCGCTTATGGCGGCGGGGCTGGTGACAGATGGCCAGCGGCGCGCGGCGGGTTTGGCGGGATGAGCGGTGCGTCCTCTGCAAATTGCGCCGCGCATCGCGTCCCGTGCATCACGGATTCTGGACCGCGCGCTCTGTCCAGCGTCTCCTGCGCGGCGCCGTTTGCATCGCGCATCACGCCCTTTGCGCTGCGCTTTCTGCCTAATGCATCGCGCATCACGTTTTCCGCCGCGCGCGGTCCCCACACGACCCCGCCCGGCAGCAAACCCACCGAAACGGACTCCAAGCCCCTGACCCGCTTCCGCTGACGCTGGGAGGCGGGGGGCTTGGAGGAAGTTGGCAAGAAATAGGAACGTAAACTTCTCATGCCCCACCATCGCAAACTGACCGACGAAGAACGCCGCCAGATCATCGCTGCACGCACCGGGGGCACCCCTGCTGCCGTTCTGGCCCCCCGCTTCGGCGTCTCGACCCGGACGATCTACAACACGCTGAGCCGGGCCAAAGGCACGCGCCCGGACCCCACCACGACGATCAGCATGCGCCTGAGCGCGCGCCAGCTGGCGGGGTTTCAGGCCGCATTGGCGCGTCGCGGCATCACCGACCAACCCGCCGCCTTGCGCCGCCTGACCGGGGCCGCCGACATCCTGCTGCGCCCGGTCGATCCGGTCGTGCGCGACCACCTGCAAGCGTGGGGCGCGCAGGTCGCCACCGATGGCGCCGCGGTCAACCACATCGCCCGCAAGCTGAACGAGGCCAAACTGCGCGGTCGGCCAATCCCGTTCACCGATGACGACATGACCACGATCCGCACCTTCGCCGGGGGCCTGGTCGAATTCGCCGATGCGTTCAGCATCCTGTGGGCGGCACAGCTGGCCAAGGAGGCGCGCGAGGCCGACAAGGCGCTGGAGGGGTTAGCTGCAGAGGCACCGGAACCCTAAAGCAGGTCCCGCATCTGCGCCGCACGCTGCATCGCATCGCTTGCGATCGGCTCGCTGACCGCCGCCGGGACCTGATCGCCCACAGCCAGAAGCGTCCGCTCCAGCGCGGGGCTCAGCCGGTTGGCCATGTCCTGCAACAGCTCCAGGGCGCGGCCCTTGGGCAGACCCGCCGCGCGGCCTTCGGCCTCGAAGTGGCGCGGCACGATCTCGTCGATGCCGTAATGGCCATCAATCGACATGGCGAGGCGGTAGCGCTTCCGCTGCAAGCGTCCGGCGCTCACGACCGGGGCGACGCTCAGGATGTCATAGAGGGGCGCGAGCGTGAACCGCGCACGGCGGCCCAGACGCAGGCTGAAGTTCTTGGCGTGCCCGTCCGAGGCCCCGATCAGGAAGAAGAAGATCTGCGCCCGGAAGAACGTCTCGCGATCCTCGATGGGCGTGTCGGATTCCCGCAAAAGCTCCATGATCTGCGCGATGCCGGGGCCGCCCAGCCTCTGGTATTTCATGGCAGAAGGGTAGCCCAGCGACTGACAGATATCTTCTTGCGGCAGGCGTTTCAGGGTGTCGCCACGCCAGACGCAGTCGAACCGTTCGACCGACAGCACGACCTGCCCGGACAGGGTGAGCTTTTCGACATGGGCGACGGGCAGGCCGATTTCGCGCGCCAAGGTCATGCAGAACAACTCGTTCTCGACGCTGTCGCTCAGGTCGATCTGCTCGGGGCCGGGAATGAGGCCCATGGGTGTCTTGAAGATATGGCCGGTCGGCGCGATGCCGCGCGGTTTGGCCCACTGCCCGTCGATATGCAGATAAGCCGTCTTTTCCTGCGCGCCGGCGATGGAAATCCGGAAATCCTCGTCTTCACCCAGGGCGAGCGGCGCGGCGGCGAGATTCTTCAGGTCGGCGACCATCTCCTCTTCCGAAATGACGCGATACTGCATGTCCTGCTCGGACGGGGCCTTGTCCACCGGCAGGAATTGCAGCGCACCGACACAGTCGCGTCCCAGTACGGACAAAAGAGCGAACACATCCTTGCCCTGCGCCCTGACACGCGCGGCGATCTTCTCGCGCAGCTCGCCCTCGGCGTCGGGCAGGAGGTTGTCGAAGGCGGCGATAACCGGGTCGCCCTGCCATTTCAGCCTGGCCAGCGGCAGGGCGCTGGCAACCGGAAAAGCGGCTTCGGACGCGAGCAAGTCAGGATCGTAGGAGAAGGCGATGGCCCCATCCGTCGCGCGGGTCAGCGTGCCCACCCGCGCCCTTTCATACCAGACGGCTGTCTTGCTTTGGCGTGTGCGCCGGCCCGCGCGGGCGATGCGTGCCATCCTAGCGCTGCCCAGGGTCGGCTATACGATCCATCGCGGACAGTTCCGCACCCAGGGCCTCGAGAAGGCGCAGGTACACGTTGAGGCTGACGGAAACGACGCCGTTCTAGATGTCGGAAATGGTGGATTGCGCCGTGCCCGTCATCTCGCCAAGCTGCTTCTGGCTGATCTTCCGCGCCGCGCGCCGCGCCTTCAGCACGGCCCCGGCTTGGCGCAGGCTTCGGATGGGGTATGCGGGCAAGGTGTCGATGGCCTTCTGATAGCTCAAGGACTATATTTTGTCGATATAGCCCTGGAGATATAATCTGCAAATTAGCGTATGGGCTATGAAGGGTGGGACAAGGGCTTACGCCCGAGATTCAAAGATCACGAAGCATGCCTCAAAGTGAAAACGTCACAAAGGGCGG
>PWWF01000371.1 GCA_003561595.1 Paracoccaceae bacterium
TCCCTGCAGCCGGACGCGACCCGCGCTCGCCTCGGTCAGGCCAAGGATGATGCGCGCCAGCGTGGACTTGCCGGACCCGCTTTCGCCCACCAGCGCCACGGTCTCTCCCCGCCGCACGGTAAGCGAGACATCATCGACCGCGCGGATCTCTTTCTTCGGGCCGAACAGGCCTTCCTTGATGTGATAGATCTTGGTGATGCTTTCGGCCTCGATCATCGGGGTGCCGGAGGCATCGGCCTTGGCGTCCGGCAAGGCGCGCGCCTCTGCCGCTTTTCCGCGCGCGCCATCGGGCAGGATGCAGCGCGCCCAGTGCCCGTCAGTGCCGGTCTGCCGGGGCGGGCGGGCCGTCGTGCATTCAGGTTGCGCCAATGCGCAGCGGGGGGCAAAGACGCAGGCCCGGGGCGGGGCCATCTGCGCCTCGACAATGCCGGGGATCGCGGCGAGCCGCTGGCGCGGCCCGTCGATGGTGGGAATGGCCCGCAGCAATGCGCCGGTATAGGGGTGGCGCGGTTCGGCCAGCACTGACGCGGCGCGCCCTTCTTCCAGCAACTCGCCGCCATACATGACCGCCACACGGTCCGTGGTCTGTGCCACCACGGCCAGATCATGCGAGATCAGGATCATCGCCATGCCGGTTTCGCGCCGCAACCCGGCCAGCAGGTCCATGATCTGCGCCTGCACAGTGACATCAAGCGCCGTTGTCGGTTCGTCCGCGATCAGCAGATCCGGGTCCAGCATCAGCGCCATGGCGATCATCACGCGCTGGCGCTGCCCGCCCGATAGCTGATGCGGATACTGCCCCATTCGGGCGGCGGGGTCGGGTATGCCCACACGGTCCAGCAATTCGACCGCGCGCTTGCGCGCCGCCGACTGGCCCAGCAGGCCCAGCCGCACGCTGGCCTCGGTCATCTGCCGCCCGATGGTATAGACCGGGTTGAGCGAGGTCATCGGTTCCTGAAAGATCATGCCGATACGCGTGCCCTGCACGTTCTGCGCGAATGCGCGATCCGGCATCGCGGTCAGGTCCTGCCCGTCCAGCCGCAGCGCATCGGTGCTGACCTGCGCGCCGCGCGGCAACAGCCGCATCAGCGCGAGCGCTGTCATCGACTTGCCGGACCCGCTTTCGCCGACGATGCCAAGCGCCTCGCCCCGGTTCAGCGAAAAGCTCATCTCATGGACCGCATACAGCCAGCCTGCGGGTACGGGCAGGCGTACGGTCAGCTTGTTGACCTCGATCAGTGCCATCAGCTCTTCTCCTCGGGTGAGGTGATGTCGCGCAGGCCGTCCCCCATCAGGTTCGCCCCGATGACAAGGATGAACAGCAATATCCCCGGCAACACGACCAGCCATGGGCGGAAGAACATGGCGTCCTTGCCCTCGGCGATCATCAGACCCCAGCTCGGGATCGGTGCCTGAATGCCGACGCCCAGAAAGCTGAGCGCGGATTCCGCCAGGATCGCGACGCCGACCTCGAAGGTGAAGATCACGATGATCTTGGAGCTGAGGTTCGGCAGAATCTCGTGCCAGATGATCTGGCGCGGCGTGGCGCCCGAGGCGCGGGCCGCCGCGACATAATCCAGCCCCTTGATATGCTGGGTCGCGGACCTTGTGACGACCATGAAATAGGTCCAGCCCAGCACACCGATAATGCCGATGACCACGAACAGCGACGGGCCGATGAAGAACACAAGCGCCATGGCCAGCAACAGCCCCGGCAGCGCCAGTTGCGCGGTCAGCACGAAGCTGGCGGCATGGTCGATCCAGCCACCGAAATACCCCGCCAGAACCCCCAGCGTCACCCCGATGATCAGCCCGACCGTCGCCGCCCCCAGACCAATGGTGATCGATACACGGGTGCCATGGATCAGACGGCTGAGATAATCGCGCCCGACCTGATCGGTGCCCAGCAGATAGGTCCAGTTGCCCCCTTCGACCCAGACGGGTGGCAACAGGCGGTTGGACAGCGATTGCTGGAACGGATCATGCGGGGCCAGAAACGGGGCAAAGATCGCCACCAGGATCAGCATGACAAGGATGCCTGCGCCCACCTGAAAGCCCCGATGTGTCCATGCGCGGGCGCGGGCCAGTTGGCCGGGGCTTGGCGGCAGGTCCTGTGCCGCGCTCTCGGTGGCGGGGGGCGTTCTTTGTGTCGTCTCGCTCATCCGATCCGTATCCTCGGGTCAAGCGCTGCGTTCAGGATATCGGCCAGCAGATTCATGGCCACAAAGACCAGCGCGAAAATGAAGATCAGTATCTGCACTGTGGGGATATCGGCGCCGAGAATGGATTGCAGCGCCAGCCGTCCCAGCCCGTTGATGGCAAAGACGCTTTCGGTAATGACGGAGCCGCCGACCTTGTGGCCAAGCTGCACCGCCAGCACCGACACCACGGGCAGAAGCGCATTGCGCAGCGCGTGGCGGGTCAGCAGCGACTGGCCACGGAACCCCTTGGACCGCGCCGTGCGGATATAGTCCGAGCCCATCACCTCGATCAGCCCGGTCCGCATGAGCCGCATCACCGGGGGCACCGATGATGCCCCCAGCACGAAAGCGGGCAGCACGAAATGGCGCCATGTCTGATCGCCCGAGACAGGAAAGATCGGAAAGATCACGGCCAGCAGGATGATCAGGATCAGCCCCAGCCAGAAATTCGGAATTGCCTGCGCCGAGACGGCAACCCACAGCGCGAAGCGGTCGATCCAGGTGTTGCGGTTCAGCGCCGCCAGTGCGCCCAGCGGGATGGCGATGGCGATGGTCACGAAGAGCGCCGAGAACGCCAGCGTCAGGGTCGTGCCGACGCGTTCCGCGACCAGGCTCGCGACGGGTCGGTTCCAGTAATAGCTGACGCCGAAATCACCGCGCAGCACGCCCAGTAGCCAGTCGCCATAGCGCACCCAGACCGGACGATCGAGGCCGAAGCGCTGGCGGATCTGTTCCACCACCTCGGGATCGGCATCTTCGCCCGCGATGGCATAGGCCGGATCGGTCGCGATATTCAGCAGGACAAAGGCCGCAAGCGACACGGTGATTGCCACGGCGATGGCCAGTGCGGCGCGTTGTGCGATGTAGTTCAGCATCACTCTGGGTCCTCGTCTGGCCGCTGATTGCGCAGCGGCGCCAAGAGGGTCCGGCAGGCCATGCTGCCGGACCCCGGGTCATCCGATAGGCCCGCGCTGCCTAGCGCCAGCGGGCGTTCTGAAGCCGCGGCACGCCGTCATTGTCCATCGGAAATTCCAGATCAGAGGTCACCAGATAATTGGCCGAATAGCTGACCAGCGGCACCCAATAGGCTTCTTCCGCGATACGGGTGATGGCGTTGCGGTAATATTCTTCGCGCGCATCCTGATCGGCGGTCGCTTCGGCATTCATCACCCATTCGACCACCTCGGCATCGCCCGACAGATGCCGGTCGCTGGTATCCGAGAAATGGACACGGGCAATCAACGCCGTATCAGCCACACCACTGGACCCCCAGGTGCCGATATAGGCCGGGATTTCCTGCGATGCCCGCGCCTGGTTCAATGTCTCGAGCTGGACATAGCGCAGATTGATATTGATGCCGATGGCTTCCAGATCGGACATCACCGCTTCGGCCTTGGGCCGCTCGCGATAGGCCCAGAGATCGAGGTCAAAGCCATCAGGATAGCCTGCCTCGGCCAGCAACTCGCGTCCGCGCTCCGGGTCATACTCATAGCGCATCACATCCTGCAGACAGCCGAACTGCACCGGGTGACAGGCCGTATGGATCCCCTCGGACGCACCGCCGCCCATCAGGAATTCGGCGATTTCATCACGGTTGATGGCGTGGTTCATGGCGCGGCGCACACGCAGATCGGTCAGCGGGCCATCTTCTTCCACGATCCCGGCTGCATCGAGCACGATGAAGGACACCCGCAGATCAGGACCGGCCAGATGGTCGATACCCGGACGCATGCCGACATTCTGCGCCACATCCAGCGGAACATTGAACATCCAGTTGATGCCGCCCGCCATGATCTCGGCCTGCTGCGTGCCCATGTCGGGGATGTTGCGCACCACGACATTTTCAATCTCGGACGGGGTGCCGAAATAGTCGTCAAAGCGTTCCAGCACCAGTTCCACACCCGGGGTAAAGCTGGCGACCCGGTAGGGACCAACGCCCACCAGATCGGTCGCCATGGCGTCGAAATCAGGCTCTTCGCCCTGATGATAGGTGCCATCCTTGCGCAGCGGCACGCGCTGCGCCATGTCGCGGATGATCAGCGGGTTGATCGCGCGCAGATGGAACCGCACCGAATGATCCCCCGTCACCTCGGCCCGGTCCAGCCAGCGGCTGATCAGCGACTGGGCATGCGATTCCGAGCCCTCGTCGATGATCCAGTTATAGGTATAGGCCACATCTTCGGCGGTCAGGGGCGTGCCGTCATGGAACTGCACGTCATCGCGCAATTCGACATCAATCGTCATCTCATCCACGAATTCATAGGACAGCGCCACCGATGGCTCCACCTCCTGCGTTTCGGGATTCATGGTGAACAGCCGCGCGTCGGTCATCTTGGCAAGGATGATGTATTCGCGCCTTGTGGTATAGAGATAGTCGAGGTTCAGGATTTCGCCCGCCATTGCGGCGCGCAGCGTGTCATCCTCTGGTCCGGCGGCTGCGCCGGGGCCAAATGCCAGCCCTGCTGCCAGCAAGGCGGGGCCGAGGGCGTGATGATATCTTCTAGTCATGGTCTCCTCCCATATTCGTGACGCAAAGGTTACCAAGGAAAGACATCTCGAATAATCACAATAATTGCTCTGACTGTTGATATTTTCGGGACGATCATGGCGACAGATGCCCCCGCACAGAATAGACGCGGCCCGACGGCACACGATGTTGCCGCCGGGCAGATTGATCTGCGTTCTTTCCGGCAGCGCCGTACCCATGCCGCGCGGGCCGATCTGATGATGCGCTGGTATCATCTGATCCTGGAAAACGCCGGGGATCTGGCGCAGATCCTGACTGCCGAACAGGCCAAACCCCTGTCCGAAGCGCGCGGCGAAGTGGCCTATGGCGCCAGCTTCGTGCGCTGGTTCGCCGAAGAGGCACGGCGCATCAATGGCAAGATCATCCCCTCGCCCGTGGCCTGCAAGAAGATCTTTGCGATGAAGGAACCGGTGGGCGTGTGCGCGATCATCACACCGTGGAACTTCCCCATCGCGATGATCACGCGCAAGGTCGCGCCGGGGCTGGCGGCGGCTGCACGATGGTCATCAAACCGTCGGATTTCACGCCCTGTTCGGCAATTGCGCTGGCGGTTCTGGCCGAACGTGCGGGCATTCCGGCAGGCGTGCTGAACATCCTGACCGGCAAGCCCGAAGCGATTGGCGCGGAACTGACTGCAAGCCCGGTGGTTCGCAAGCTCAGCTTCACCGGGGCAACCCGCGTTGGCGCGCTTCTGGCGGAACAATGCGCACCGACCCTCAAGCGCCTCAGCCTGGAACTGGGCGGCACCGCGCCTTTCGTGGTCTTTGACGATGCCGATCTTGATGCCACGGTCGAAGGCGCGATGCAGTCGAAATTCCGCAATGGTGGGCAAACCTGCGTCTGTGCCAACCGGATCATGGTGCAATCGGGCATCCATGACGCCTTTGTCGCCGCACTGGCCGCGCGGGTCGATGCATTGCAGGTGGGTGCCGGGACGGGGCAGGGGGTCGATATCGGCCCGATGATCAATACCGCCACCAACGACAAGGTCAGCGCACATGTCGCCGATGCACTGGCGCAGGGCGCGACCCGTGAAACCCGCACGCGCGATCTGGCCGCGCATTATGCCGACCCGGTGGTGCTGTCGGGCGCGACAACCGCCATGCGGCTCGCATCCGAGGAAACCTTTGGCCCGGTCGCGCCGATCTTCCGCTTCGACACCGAGGCCGAGGCGCTGGCGCTGGCCAATGGCACGCCCTTCGGCCTTGCTGCCTATTTCTATACCGCCGACATTGCCCGCGCCTTCCGCTTCAGCGAGGGGCTGGGATTCGGGATGGTCGGGCTGAATACCGGCATTCTCAGCAACGAAGTGGCGCCCTTTGGCGGCGTCAAGGTATCGGGGCTGGGGCGCGAAGGCGCGCAGGAAGGGATCGAGGAATACCTGGAGACCAAGGCGCTGCATTTCGGCGGGCTGTGACGCAGTGGCTGGTGGGCGCCGCTCACCAGCCGCCAAAACGCGGCCAGGTCTGCAGCGCACCGCCCGCTGCGGGCAGCACATGATAGCGGCCATGCTGCGCGGCAGTGGCGCAGGCATGGTTGGGCAGGATGCGCAACTGCGTTCCCACTGGCAGATCGGGCGCGGTGCCGCCCGTGCCGGGGCGCAGGGCGATGATGCCATGTTCCTGATTGGCGCTGCTCACGATCAGATCGGGCAGGGGGCGGCCCGCCGCATCACAGACCAGACCATACCCCTGATCCACAGCCTGAGCGGCGGTGCCCCGATCACGCGACATCGCCATCCAGCCTGCATCGACCAATGTCCAGCCGCGCGCGGGCTGGTGGCCGATCACCGTGGTCAGCACCGACAGCGCTATGTCATCCACATCGCAGACGCCGATCCCGGCCATGACCAGATCGAAGAACATGTAGACCCCGGCGCGCAGCTCGGTCACGCCGGACAGATCACGCGCGGCATGTGCCGTGGGGGTGGACCCCACGCTGACCACATCGCAGGGCAATCCGGCGGCGCGCAAGGTCTCGGCCGCCGCAACAGCCGCCGCGCGTTCGCGTTCGGCGAACTCGGCATGGGCGTCACGCCCGCTGACATTGTAGCTTTCGCCCGCATGAGTCATCACCCCGCGCAGCACCCCCGCCTGATGCAGGATGCCCCCGATCGCAGTCAGCGCCGCATCATCGGGCGCGACTCCGCCGCGATGTCCGTCGCTGTCAATCTCGATCAGGGCGGGCACGCCCGCGCGCGCTACGGCATCGGCCTGCACGGCATTGTCCAGGATCACGGTCAGATCGCAGCCGCGCGCGCGCAATGCGGCCACACGCTTCAGCTTGTTCGGCGCGATACCCACGGCATAGAGGATGTCGGCATAGCCCGCGTCGAAAAACACCTCTGCCTCGGCCAGCGTGGACACGGTGACCGGCCCCGGCACCCCGCCCGAAAGCCGCTGCGCAACCTCTGCCGATTTCGCGGTCTTCAGATGCGGGCGCAGGGAGACGTTCAGGGCCTGCGCATGCGCTGACAGGCGGTGGATATTGCGCAGCATGCGCGCCTCATCCAGAACAAGCGACGGGGTTGGCAGGGCGGCAAGATCAGGCGGCGGCATTCGTGTTCTCTGAATTTTGCTGGTGTTTCACGCAGCATAGGGCATTTGCGGGTGGGTATCCACGCGACAGGGCTGGTTCTCTCCTGGCACCGAGTTGACCACCCGCCAGAACAACGATCCCCGGATGCGTGCCGGATCGCGAGATCGTGCAGTCACGAAGGTAAGCCGCAGGCCCGGCTAGGCGGTGACGGCCCTTGCGAGCTTCTCGGCACCGTATCGGACCGGATCGGTGGCGGGCAGGCCGGTGTCATCCTCGACCGCCTTCACCGCTGCCTCAGCCTCTGCTGCGGACAGGCGCGCCGTGTTCAGGGCGATGGCCACGACAGGCGCAGGCGTCAATGCACCTGCCGCGCGGGCCATGGCCTCGTTCAAGGCAATCACCTCGCGCAGCGGGGGGATGCGCACTTGCTCCAGCTCGTCCAGCGTCTGCATTCCGGCACGGTGGCACAGGATCAGATGCGTCGCGCAACTGCCGCGCATCAGGGGCAGGGTTGCCGTGCTGCCCGGGTGCAGGAGCGAGCCTTGCCCCTCGATCACCACGATCTCATGCGCGGCGGCCTCAAGCACCATGCGCTCGACAGCGCCGCCCGCATGGTCCACGCGGATCGCATCCAGCGGGATGCCACGTCCGGTGATGGCAATGCCAGTCTGGCCAGTGGCAAGGAACTCGGCATCGCGGCCCAACTCGCGCAGGCTGCGGGTCAGTTCCAGTCCGGCGGTCATCTTGCCAATGGCCATATCCGTGCCGACCATCAGCACGCGCCGGTTGTTCAGGTTCGCCGCGCGGGCCATCGCAATGGGCGGCGCATCGCCCTGCGGCACGCGCAGGTCCCAGACCCATTGGCCTGCGCGCAACCGATCAGCAAAGCGCGGCTGCAAGCGATCATGCATACCGTTAACCAGCGACATGCCAGTGTCGATGGCTTGATCCAGCACCGCCACCCATTCCGGGGGCAGACGCCCGCCCGATGGCGCCGTGCCCAGCACCAGCACCTCGGCACCCAAGGCCTGCGCCTCGGCCAGCGTGGCGACAACGGGCACGTCGCTGGCAATGGGCGTCAGGTCGCGCACGCGTTTTCCGGCCTGTGTGCTGTCGATCACCGCGACAACCGGGTTGCGGCCATAGCGCAGGATGCCCTCGGCCATCTTGGCGTTGATCTTGCCCATGGTGCCTTCGGTGAACAGCGCGATGGGCTGGGCGGGGTCAAGCATCGATATGGCCTCCATGTCCGGGTCGGTCGGCGGGCAGGGTCACGCCATCTGCAAAGGGCGCACCAGTGGCCGGGTCAGGGTCGAGGTTGAGATGGGAATCGAGGTCGATATAATCGAACAGCGCCGAGAGCGAGGCCCCGGCAGCAATGGAAACCGCGCTTTCACCCATGCAACCGATCATCGTTTTCAGCCCATGCGCGCGGGCGGTTGCGACAATGCGCACCGCCTCGGTGATGCCGCCGCATTTCATCAGCTTCAGGTTCACCCCGTCCACGCAATGGGCAAAACCCGGAATATCGCTTGAAAACCGGCAGGATTCATCGACGAAGATCGGCAGCGGGCGGTCGCGGAACAGATCGGGCAGCTGATGCTCCGCACCCTCGACCAGTGGCTGTTCGACATACTCGACCCCGCGCGCCGCCAGCCAGCCCATCATGTGGCGCGCGTCATTCAGCGACCAGCCGCCATTCGCATCGACGCGCAGGGCGACATCGTGGCCCGCTGCGGCCTCTTGCACGGCGGAAAACATCGCCTTGTCCGCCTCGATCCCGTCTGTGCTGCCCAGCTTGATCTTGAGCGCTTGTGCCCCGCGCGCCAGCAACAAAGGCACGCGGTCGCGCACCACCTCGGGCGGGTTGATCCCCACGGTCAGCGACGACACCACCCCCCGCCGCGCCAGCCCCAGCATCCGGTACAGCGGCATACCCGCCTGTTTCGCGCGCAGATCCCACAGCGCCATGTCGAGCGCGGCCAGCGCGCAGGCCCCCACACCGCTTGCATGCGCGCGCGCCCAGATGTCGTGTATCGCGCCGTCCAGCCCGTCTGCGCAAAACCGCTCCAGCTGCGCGCGGCCCTCTTCCACGCTCGCCGCGCCTTCGCTTGCACTCGGGGCCATTTCGCCCCAGCCGGTCAGCGCGCCATCCGTGACCGAGACGAACAGGTTTTCACCGCCCAGAATCTCGCCGCGCGAGATCCGCAGCGGAAAGCGCTTTTTCAGATAAAGCGCATGGAAGCCGACCTTCATGAGACCCCACCCAGAAAAGCTGTCAGATTGTCTGCCAGTGCGTCGCTGACATAGCCGCCTTCCTGCACCAGCACCAGTGGCAGGCCAAGCCCGCAAATCGCCCGCGCGATCCGCCCGAACCCCTCGGTCGTGACCGCCAGCCCCTTGAACGGGTCATCGATATGCGCATCCAGCCCCAGCGCCACGACCACGGCATCCGCGCCAAAGGCATCGATCCGCGCAAGCGCAGTATCGAGGGCCGTCAGATAGCCCGCATCATCGGTGCCACGCGGCAGCGGCAGGTTGAGGTTGCAGCCCATCCCGCGCCCCTCACCCCGTTCCTGCGCCGCCCCCCAGAAGAACGGATAGAAGCGGTCGGGGTCAGCATGGAGCGAGACAGTCAGCACATCGTCGCGGGCATAAAATATGCCCTGCGTGCCATTGCCGTGATGCACATCGACATCAAGGATCGCAGGCCGCAGCCCCTTTGCGCGCAGGCGTTCGGCGGCGATGGCCGAATTGTTCAGAAAGCAGAACCCCCCCGCCAGATCGGCAAAGGCATGATGGCCCGGCGGGCGCGAGAGCACATAGACCGCCCGCTCGCCCCCCGCCACCAGATCAGCCCCGGTGATCGCGGATTGCGCAGACCAATAGGCCGCGTCCCATGTCTGCGCCCCGATGGGGCAGGCCGTGTCGGCCTGATGATAGCCTGCCTGCCCGATGGCGGATTTCGGGTAATTGTCGGTCCGTGCCGTCGGGTGAATATTGGGGATCACCTCGGGGCCCGCATCGGGGATGCGCTGCCAGCGCGGATAGATCGTGCGCAGGAAGTGCAGATATTCGGCACTGTGGATCGCCGCAATCGGGCCAAGACCGGCATCCTCGGGCGACTGGAACTGACAGCCCGCTGCCTGCGCGCCTGCCATCAGCCGGGTGATACGCTCGGGCGCTTCGGGGCTGGGATATGTCTTGCCATTGGCCATGAAATGCTGCGGGTCATGCAGGCGCTGGCGATCGTCGAATACGGCTTTCATTCGGCCCTCTTGATCAGTGTGGCGAAACCCGCCGCGCCAAGGCGCAATTCCTGTTGTTCATTCGCCGGGACAAAGCCCAGCCGGGTGTAGAAGCGCAGTGCATCATGGCTGTGGTGATAGGCCGCAAGGCGCAGCCACGCTGCCCCCCAACGCGCCGCGCCGTCGTGCGCGATCTGCGCGAGCAACCGCGCGCCAAGCCCCTGCCCGCGCGCATCGGAACTTACCCAGAGGTCAGAGACATAGACCCCCGCCGCCCCGCGCACGGTCGAGAAATTGGGGCTGTAAAGCGCTGCGCCCAGCGTTTCGTCACCGCACAAAGCCAGCAGACCAAGCGCCGCAGGTTGCGCGCCCAGGACCGCGCGGGTGAGCGTGGCTGTGTCGGTGGCGTAATCCTCGGCAATATCAGCGCTGAGCCTGCGCAGCGCCCCGTCCAGCCGCGCCAGATCGCCCGCGTCCTGCGCAAGGCGAAAGGTGATGGCCGCCTCACGCATTGACCTGATCCGCCCCTTTCAACCCCAGCGTGGCGCGCGCCTCATCGGGGGTCATCACCACCCGGCCCAGCCGCTCCACAATCTCGCGGATTTTCACCACCTGCTCGGCATTCGAGCGCGCAAGCGTGCCGCGTGCGATGGTCAGACTGTCCTCCAGCCCGACGCGGACATGCCCGCCCATCGCCGCCGCCATGGTGATCAGCGGCATCTGAAAGCGCCCCGCCGCCAGCACCGAAAACAGGTAATCGCCCCCGAACAGCTTGTCGGCAATGCGCAGCATATGGGTCAGGTTCTCCGGGTCCGGCCCCATGCCGCCCAGTACACCGAACACGAACTGGATGAAATAGGGCGGACGGATCAGCCCGCGATCCGCGAAATGGCGCAGCATATAAAGGTGGCTGAGGTCATAGCATTCGAACTCGAACCGCGCGCCGCGCTCGGTGCCCAAGCGCGTGAGGATGCGGGCAATATCGCGCGGCGTGTTCTTGAAGACCAGATCATCCGTGTTTTCCAGAAACGGTTTTTCCCAGTCATGCAGCCAGTCACGATCCTTGCCCAGCATGGGGTAGAGCGCGAAATTCATCGAGCCCATATTCAGCGAGGCCATTTCCGGCGCAAGCGCCAATGGCGCGGCGAGGCGGTCGTCCAGTGTCATCACCGCACTACCGCCAGTCGAGATATTCAGCACAGCATCCGTATCGCGGGCAAGATCGGGCACGAAGCCGTTGAAATGGTCCAGCGCCGCCGAAGGGCGCCCGGTATCCGGGTCACGCGCATGCAGATGCAGGATGGACGCGCCCGCCTGCGCTGCCTCAACTCCTGCGCGCGCAATCTCTGGCCCGCTGATCGGCAGATGCGGCGACATGCTCGGCGTGTGGATGGAGCCTGTCAGCGCACAGGTGATGATGATGCCCGACATCCGCGTTCAGACCAGTTCCGACAGCGCCAGATCGCTGACCAGCCGGGTAAGCGCGGCGTCGAGCGTCTCGGCAATCTCATCCAGATGCGCTTCGGTCACGATAAGAGGCGGGCAGACCATGATATGATCGCCTTCCACCCCATCGCGGGTGCGGCGCGAATAGACAATCAGCCCCATGTCATAGGCAATATCGACCAGTCGCTGATGGGCATTCATACGGGCGGGCAGGGGGGCGAGGGGCGCGCGATCCGCCATCAGTTCAAATGCCATAAGCAACCCCTTGCCACGCACATCACCGATGATTGGGTGCCGCTCTGCCAGCCCCTCCAACCGCTGGCGCAGGGCATGGCCCATGGCCTCCGCATTCTGCACCAGCCCCAGCCGCGCGATCTCATCCAGCACCGCGCCGCCTGCCGCGCAGGCCAGCGGATTGCCCGCATAGGTAAAGCCATGCTGAAAACCGCCACTGCCCAGCACCGCCTGCACCAGCGTGTCGCGCGCGGCAATCGCACCCAGCGGCATATATCCGGCGGCAAACCCCTTGGACAGCACCACGATATCCGGCGACAGCCCCCAATGTTCCAGCGCCAGAAACCGGCCTGTGCGGCCTGCGCCGGTCATCACCTCGTCCAGGATCAGCAGCACGCCATGACGGCGGCAAATCTCCTGCACTTGCGCCATGTAGCCTGCAGGCGGCACCAGCGCGCCAGTGGATGCACCGCCCACAGGCTCGACAATAAAGGCCAGCACCGAGTCCGGGCCCTGCGCAATGATCTCATCTTCCAGCATCGCAGCGTAATGCGCCCCTGTGGCGGGGTCCGCCGGGTCCAGCCCATCAAGATAGGCGCGCGGTGCGGGAATCTTGGGCATGGGCCGCATCATCGGCGCGAAAGGCTCGGTCAGCGGCGCATAGCCCGTGACGGCCAGCGCGCCCAACGTGCAACCGTGATAACCCGGACTGCGGCTGATGACCTTCCAGCGCGTCCCCTCGCCAATGGCCAGCGCATGCTGGCGCGCCAGTTTCATGGCCGATTCCACAGCCTCGGACCCGCCCGAGACGAAGAACACCTTGTTCATGCCCTCAGGGCACAGCGCAGCCGTCTTGGCGGCCAGCCCCTCGGATGCCTCGGTCTCGAAATGCAGCCGGTAGCCGAAAGTGGATTTCTCCATCTGACGGCGCATCGCATCCAGAACATGCGCGTTGGAATGGCCGATATTGCACACCATCGCGCCGGATGATCCATCCAGATAGCGCTTGCCATCCACGTCCCACATATACACCCCGCGCGCTTGATCGAGCAGGGGGCGGCGCTGGCCGGTCTGGTAGAAAAGGTGGCTCATCGTCGTCATCCGGGCAGGGCCGCGCAATCCTGCGGCCGGAGCGTCAGATGCACCTGCGCGCCCACTGGAAAGGGGCTCTCGTCGATCATGTTGATGGCCTGTAACTGCGTGTCACCGGAGCGGACGAAATAACGCACGGACTGGCCCTGGTAATCGACCGTTTCCACGCTGGCCGGTGCCGAAAAGGCACCCCCCTCGGGCGGGCTGTCGCGCAGCAGCAGCTTCTCGGCACGGACTACCAGCTTTGCCGCCCCTTCGCCCGCCAGATGCGGGGCCTTGGCCGTGGGGACGATGACCTTGCCGAATACCGGCACCTCCAGCACCGCGCCATCCGCCCCGCGTGACAGGCAGCGCCCGTCAAGGATGTTCGACGCGCCCAGAAACTTTGCCACGAATTCACTGGCAGGGGTGTTATAGACCTCTTCGGGGGCGCCAACTTGCTCGACCCGACCGTTGGACATGACCACGATCTGATCGGACATGGCCAGCGCTTCGGACTGGTCATGCGTCACGAATACGGTCGCGACCCCGATCCGCTCCTGAA
>PWWF01000022.1 GCA_003561595.1 Paracoccaceae bacterium
CAAGCCCGGCTCTGTCGTCACCATCTCCAGCGCCAGCCCCGAGGCCTGGCTTTCCAGCCGCGCGGCGGGCCGCATGGCGCCCGGGGCACCGGACAGGCAGAAATTATGGTCCAGCGCCACCGCGCGCAGGCTGCGCATATCGCGGAAATCAAACGCGCTGCCTGCGACATGGCGGATCTCTCCGGTCGGGACAAGCGTGTCATCCACAGGCAGATAGGCGTCCGCAGACACGCGCAGCCGGTGCTGCGCGATGGACCCGGTATCATCCAGCGCATAAAGATTGTGCTGCGCGAAACTGCAGGGCGTGGGCTGGTCGCTTTCGGCGGTGACCTCGAATTGCAGGCTGGTGCCTTGAATGGTGATCTGCAAGGTCACGTCCAGATTGCCCGGAAACCCCATATGACCATCGGCCATATGCAGGCCCATCTGCAGCCGGTCGGGGGCATGGTCCTGCACCTGCCATAGCTGATGCGCGCTGCCATCCGGGCCGCCATGCAGGCAGTTGCGCCCGTGGCAATTCACGCCGAGGCGATGCGTCTTCCCGTCCAGATCGAACTGCGCCCCGCCGATCCGGTTGGCGAACCGCCCAACAATCGCGCCGAAATAGGCCATCGGGTCCAGATAGGGTTCCAGCACGGGTGCGGACAGCACCAGCGGATGGCCCACCCCGTCCAGCCGCAGATCCTGCATGATCGCGCCGAGTGTCAGGACATGCGCACGCAGCCCGCCTTCCTGCAGCGTCAGCCGCTGGACATCGCGGCCATCGGGCATCTTGCCGAAATGCTCGATCATCTGCGCGCTCCTTCGCTGTCCTGTATCATCCGGAAACCTGCACTGTGTCCAGCGCAAGCTGTCTGTTCAGACCTCGGCCTGGTAGTAGAGGCTTTGGGTATTGACCCATGACAGGCGCAGCTCGATGGGGGCGCTGTTATAGTCGAGCGCGACGCGGCGGATATGCAGGAGCGGCGTGCCGGGGGGCAGGGCCAGTTCCCGCGCGCAGGTGGTATCGGCGGCGCGGGCGCAAAGCGCCTCGCGGGCGCGGTGGACCGTGGCGCCATAGTCGCGCTGATAGAGCTGATAGAGCGTGTTGGGCAGCACCTCGGGGCGGTGGTCCAGCGGGCCGAAACGCGCGGCGTCCAGCAGGATATGTTCATAGAGGATGGGCGCGCCATCGGCATCGCGCACACGGGTCACGCGCACCAGTCCCGCGCCCGGCGCCAGCCCCAGCGCGCGTGCATCCTCTGGCGTGGCGCGCACGCGCTCGCGGGTCAGCACGCGGCTTTCGGGCTGCATGGTGCTGCCATCGGCGCGGCGCAGGTTGAAGAAGCGAAACAGCACTGCGTCGCTGTCATGGCTGGCCACGACCGTGCCCTTGCCTTGCCTGCGGCTGACCACGCCCTCGGCGGCCAGATCCAGAAGCGCCTTGCGCAGGGTGCCGACCGCGACGCCGTAATCCTGCGCCAGCCGCGTCTCGGGGGGCAGATAGGTGCCGGGGGGCCATTCGCCCGCGTCGATCCGCGCCATCATCAGATCGCGGAGCTGCCGGTGCAGCGGCTGAGAGATGGGGCGGTCGGTCATGATCGTATGTCCGAGAATGGCTTGACATTGATATAATATATAAACTATAGAGTTTTGCAAGGCCCGGCAAAAGGAATCGCCCATATGTCCAGCGTCACGCTCACCCCGTCACAGGCCGAAGACCTGGCGCTGAACGCCTTTGTGTCTGCGGGGATGGTGGCGGAGCTGGCGCGCCCGGCGGCGCAAGCGCTCGTGCAGGCCGAGCAGGAGGGGCTGCCCTCGCACGGGCTGGCGCGGGTGGCGTTCTATGCCGCCCAGATGCGCAGCGGCAAGATCGTGCCGGATGCCCGCCCGCAGGTGGCGCGCGACGGGGCCGTGATCCGCGTGGATGCGGGCTTTGGCCTGGCCTTTGCCGCCATTGCGGCCGGGGCGGCGGCCGCGCGCGATGTCGCGCGCGATCTGGGCGTGGCGCTTGTCAGCGTCACGCATTCGCATCATTTCGGCGTGGCCGGGCAGGCGGTGGAGCCCTTTGCGCGGGACGGGCTGATCGCGCTTGCGCTGGCCAATTCGCCTGCGGCCATGGCGCCCTGGGGCGGCAATCGCGCGCTTTACGGCACCAATCCGGTGGCCTTTGCCTGCCCGCGCGCTGCAGGCGATCCGCTGCTGATCGACCTGTCACTCAGCCATGTGGCGCGGGGCAAGGTGATGCTGGCGCAGAAATCGGGCCAGCCCATCCCCGACGGCTGGGCGCTCGATTCGCAGGGCAACCCGACCACGGATGCCGATGCCGCGATGGCGGGCACGATGGTGCCGGCGGGGGGCGCCAAGGGGGCAGCGCTGGCGCTGATGGTGGAATTGCTGACCGCCGGGCTGGCGGGGGCGCATTTCGGCTGGCAGGCCAGCTCGCTATTCGACGACAAGGGGCCGCCGCCCGATCTGGCGCATTTCATCCTCGTGCTGGACCCGGCGCGCTTTGCCCCCGGCTTTGCCGACCGTGCCGAGGCCATGTTCACCGCCATCGAGGCGCAGGAAGGCGCACGCCTGCCGGGTGCCCGACGCCTGAGCGAGCGCGCCGCCCGCGCGGCCAGCATCGAGATTTCAGACATATTGCACGACCAGTTGATCGGTCTTGCCACTACAACCCGGACCTGACCAAGGGAGAGAGCGAATGACTGCAAACACCTATCCGCAACTGCTTGTCCACGACAAGGCCGACAATGTCGGTGTCGTCGTGGTCGAGGGGCTGACCGCGGGCACGGACATGCTCTGTGTCTGCACCGAGGATAATTCCGATTTCCGCCTGACTGCCAAGGATGATATTCCCATCGGCCACAAGGTCGCGCTCAAGGCGCTGACGCAGGGCGATACCGTCATCAAATATGGCGAGGATATCGGCAAGATGGTGGGCCCCGCCGAGATCGGCGGCCATGTCCACACCCACAATCTGAAAACCAAGCGCTGGTAAGGGGGGCTTTGAACATGGCTTTTGATTTTACGGAAGCAACCGTCAAGGCATGGCGGCGCGAGAATGGCCGCGTGGGCGTGCGCAACCACGTCCTGATCCTGCCGGTCGATGACATCTCGAACGCCGCCTGCGAGGCCGTGGCGAATAACGTCAAGGGCACGATGGCGATCCCGCATGCGTATGGGCGTCTGCAATTCGGCGAGGATCTGGACTTGCATTTCCGCACCATCATCGGCACCGGGGCGAACCCCAATGTCGCCGCAGTGGTCGTGATCGGGATTGAACCGGAATGGACCAAGCAGGTGGTGGACGGCATCGCCAAGACCGGCAAGCCGGTCGAGGGGTTCTGGATCGAGCAGAATGGCGATTTCGAAACCATCCGCCGCGCCAGCTGGAAGGCCAAGGAATTTGTCCATTGGGCGACCGAGCTGCAGAAGGAAGATTGCCCGCTGACCGATCTGTGGGTCTCGACCAAATGCGGCGAGAGTGACACGACCACGGGCCTGTCCTCCTGCCCGACAGTCGGCAACATGTATGACAAGCTGATCCCCCATGGCCTGTATGGTGTGTTCGGCGAGACATCCGAGATCACGGGCGCCGAGCATATCTGCGCCAGGCGTGCCGCCAACCCGGAAGCCGCCGACAAGTTCATGAAGACCTTTCAGGCCTATCAGGATGAGGTGATCGAGCCTTTCAAGACCTCGGACCTGTCGGACAGCCAGCCCACCAAAGGCAATA
>PWWF01000001.1 GCA_003561595.1 Paracoccaceae bacterium
CCAGGCTGGCCGTGTTATCCTGAGCGATCCATCACCGGCCTTGCTACCGGCTCCCGTGGTGGCCGGCAGCCGTTATCCGGCGGCCGCCGGCACGGCGGTGGTCGAGAAGTGCAGTTTAGGAGCAATCGCATGAACAAGACAAGTTACAAGAGGGTTGTTGGGACGTTCGCCGCCGTTGTGCGTTTACTGACCTTGCCCGCCGCGCTCGCTGGCGCGACGCCGACGTCTCGCCGCGGAACGCGGGCCATCACTACGACCACAATGCCGAGACGTATCTGGAGGTCGGCGACGCGCTGGGCCGGGGCCATGGCGCAAATGCTGCGCGGAACGAACAACGCAACTGGCAGGATCTTGGCTGCACCGGCGCCCGGCCGCGGTTGACGAACGTCCCGCGGGTACCCGTGGTAGCGGCTGACCGCTGCAACAACCGGTGCCTCCACCTTCGAACTTTTGGAAACATTTCGTATTCTGCCGGAGGCGTGGTATGAACCATGGTGTGAACCCGTGCGTCCAACGATTCCCAAGCTGCCTTATCGGCCTGGCGGCGCTCGCCATGCTGCTGCTGGTGCCGGGCGTCGAGCGGGCCTCGGCCGAACTGACCCCGCGGCCGAACTTCTTGATCATCCTCGCCGACGATGCCGGCTTCTCCGATACCGGGATGTACGGCGGCGAGATCGAAACCCGTGTGCTCGACCGCCTCGCCGAAGACGGCCTGCGATTCACCAGCTTCTATTCCACTGGCCGCTGCTGGCCCTCGCGGGCGGCCCTGCTCACCGGCTACTACGCCCAGCAAATCCGCATGGATCCCGTCCGCCGGGAGTACGACGCCATGCCGCCCTGGGCCCGCATGCTCCCGCAATACCTCGAGCACGCCGGCTACCGCAGCTACCACTCCGGCAAATGGCACGTGCATCTGGAAGGCCCCCTCGCGGGCGCCCGATTCGCACGCTCCTACGAAGGGGTCGGCGCCGGCCGGGTCGGCTTCTTTTATCCCGACCGCCACTTCCTGGACGAAGCGTTGATCCCCAGCGACGGTTACGACGAAGATTACTATACCGCCCGCGGTCAGGTTTGTCCCGTTCGATCTCGAATCGTAGAACGGAATTCATTCCGTTTCCCGCAGCGCGAACGGAATGAATTCCGTTCTACGATGAGACAGTTCTGACCGCGGGCGGTATACCTGTACGAGCGCCGCGAACGGCCGCGTTTCGTACCGGTGATCCCCGATGGGCTCCGAGGCAATGTGGTTCCCCCGCTATTGGGCCCCCTAAAGACAGATGCCGGCGGTTTCCGAGGGAACCTGTTTGAGCGAACCGATCTCGGATCCGGCGCAAGAGGTTCGCGAGTCTGCCTTACGACCGGAGGGTCCCATGAAGAATGAGCCCCCGTTGGAGCAGGCAAATGTCCACTCTTTCGGAGCGATATGCACCACCCTGTAGAGGTATTACTGCTCGATTCGCCGGGTGATTGGCTGGGTGTCCCCTTTTCGCCCTCAATCACAGGTAATCCGCAAGCCGATCCGCTGTGGACCGTATCCCTAACTCCTCTTGCATCGCACGAATCAAAATCGGTCTGTCTCGTTCAGGAACGATCACCTTCGTCAGCAACGAATCGAGTGTCAGGGCGAAGTACCGCACACTGTCTTTGTGTTCTCGCAAACTGTTCACGAAATCGTCGATCCGAAATTGCCGCTGGTCGTCGTCCTCCAGTGTCAATTCCGCCTCCTGGCCCAGCCCGGAAAGAGCATCGAAGCAGTCTTGCAGCCACAGTGCGTGACGCACCTCGGCGGGCACAACCTCCACGGGCGATGCTACGCCATCGGGAAGCGACAGGCCGTGGGCATGTTCGTTGAGGCACTGAACAAGGCGATGCCATCCCTCGCACTGCTCTTCGTAATGCATATCGAAGGTCCGGAACGGCTCGATACGCAAGTGCGGAACAAGCTTGTTGAGTATCGCGTACCACGGCTCGCTGGGGCGGGAAACCCCGTTGATGTAGAGAATCCGGTCATCCTCGGCATCATCGAAGCTGACGAGTCGGTTCCATGCCGCCCGCTGTTGGCCGGTGAGTCGCAGCCCTTGCTCCCGGGCCATGACCGCTTCCCAAACAAGAAACTCGCCTCGTTCCATAATGAAAATGAAGTCCTCCAGCGGCTCACTCCATGCGGTGTCCGAAGACTGCCCGCCGAAAAAGTCCTCCGTGGGAATGTCAGGATCGAACTCCCACTTGAGAGGCAGCGGTCGTTCCGGTCGTGGCCGTTGCTTCTTTCTCTTCTTTTTCTTCGACACGTCTTGCCTTCCGTGTTCTATGGGTCAGGTAATAAATCCCCAATTCATTAGTCTCTATCCATCATCTGTTCCGCGTCTTGCTGAATGCCGAACGACACGATTCAACCGGCGGCGCCCAAACGGTTTGCCCTCGGGACCGACCCGATCCGCCGCTCGGTTGCAATCGATGGTTCTGTCCTTTGTTGCGAATCTCAAGCCATCGCTTTAGGGAAGTCTGACTTTCAGTTGACGGACGGCCGAAGACCAAATTCTCCACGCTGATGTCCTTGTCCAATTGCTGCCAGTGAATACCTCGCCCACCTCCGATCAGTCGCCAGTTCTTCCGTTCCTCGGCCGTCCCGTGGCACAGACGAGGATACCAGGAAAGTGGGGCGGAAATCGTGCGACCATCGGAAGGCTCCGCGGTCAGAAGATCGTCGGTAACAGTGAGTTTTCAGGTCGCTACGGATTGCCTTTGGACAGAACGTAGTTGAACTGAACCGCGGAGCTGAGGCGGCTTTGGGGTTTCCATGGGGCGCCCCGCCCCGCACCATGCCATCGTATGCAGACTGGGCGGCGAATGTCAATGGCCCCAGGGTGGGATTGTCGGGAAGATTGCGGAGGTTCCGTGGCGGGCGGGACCGCGGGCCCCAGCTCGGACGGCTTCCGAATGTCCGTCCGCCGGTGCTTGGCAGTGCTGAAATCGTGCTTCGCTCGTAGCGCGGGACTTCTTCTTGCGACGTGCGTTCAGGCTGGTTGCGTCACCGGCCGTCTCTCGTGAGCTTTCGGCAAGCGTGCAAAATTTTGGTTTTTTTTCGCGGCGGCGCATGGTCGGCCACCGTCTGCTTGTCCGCCGCGGCCACGGTCGACGAGACGTTGCGCTGGTTGGGTCTGGATCCCGAGCGGCACCGTGAGGCGGTTGTGAGGGCCGAGTCGGATTGGGTTGAGGAGGACGAATCGGCGGGCGGCCCGGCGGCGCCGCGGATGCCGGCCCTGGCCTGGTCGCTGGCCCGCGAATTGGACTGCGCGGTGCTGGCCATGCGGTTTCCCGTGGGGGACGAGTTTGCCATCGATCTGGGCCGGGCGGTCTATCACGGCGTTTTGAACCAGCGGCAGACGCTGGACCAAGCGATCCAGCGGGCGCTGCCCGCTCTGCTGCAAGACTCGGACGTGGGTGCGAAGCGATATCCGCCGCTGTCGCAGGTCACGCCGGCGTTGTTCGGCCGCCGCGCTGCGGGGCTGGCGCTGACGCCGTCGCGGCGCGACCCGTCGTTCGAGGTGTCCGCGGCGGGCCTGGCCCACTTTCCGCCGCCCGAAGAGCGGCTCGTGGGCCGCGTGGACGTGTTGAGCCAAGCCAACCGCGCGCTGGCGTCGCAAAGCGGACAGACCGGCCTGCTGCTGTACGGCATGGCGGGCGGCGGCAAATCGACCTGTGCC
>PWWF01000146.1 GCA_003561595.1 Paracoccaceae bacterium
AAGCCCCCCTTTCGAAGTTGAAAGCTATCTCAATCAGAATATCCAAGCTGCAGACTGGATCGCAACATTGATAGGAAGGCTGTCAGCCTACGAGACCGCACAGAGTGAGTTCTTTGACTACAAGTACATCACTGATATCTTCTCTCAACGGATACACGAGATACGAAAAGTTAGTATTATTGAAAAAAGACCTCGTAAAGAAATAGTAGAGAATCTATCGGGTCCTTTTGCCGGTTTATCAGAATTGCGAGAGCGTCTGTCCGAACGAAAGTGACGGCATCGAAAAGGTCGCCCGCTATGCCGAAGCCTTCCCCGAAAACCGTCCCCGTCCAGACAACTGACGCCGAGGCGGAGGATTTTCTCGATCAGGACCTGTCCGCCCTCGACTACATGCAATTCAAGCCCATGCGGTTTGAAACCCTGCCCAAATCCGCCCGCCTCACCATGCGCCTGCCCGAACCGCTCATCACAGCACTGAAAGCGAAAGCCAAGGCGCGCGGCATTCCGTATCAGCGCCTCATCCGCGAGGCGCTGGAGCGGGCGCTTGACGAAACCTGACCCCGCCGCACGCAGCCAATACCAAAATTTATCGTTTATTAACATGTGCTTAGTGTTTCACGTGAAACATAATTCATACTGCGCATCCACCCCCAGAACCGGCCGCGCCACCACCCGCCCGCGCCCTTCCAGATCGATCAGATGGGCAAAGACATTGCGCGCCGCCGCCCCATGCATCGCCACCGGCACATCGGCATAGACCGCCGCCACAATCTCCCCCACGCTCCGCGCCCCCTCGCCCAGCGCCTGCAGGATCGCCGCCTCGCGCCCCAACCGATGCGCCCGCAACGCCGCAATCCGCGCCCCCGGCTCCGCCACCGGATCGCCATGACCGGGGTAAAGCACCCGCGCCCCCTCCCCCTCCAACCGGTCGAGTGAGCGCATATAGGCCCCGATATCGCCATCGGGGGGCGAGACAAATGTGCTGGACCAACCCATCACATGATCCCCGCTGAACACAGCCCCCCGCCACGCGAAACACAGATGATTGCCGAAATGCCCCGGCGTCCAGATCGCGCGGATCCGCTCCGCCCCCAGCACCAGCTCTTCCCCGTCGCCCAGCCGATGGTCAGGACGAAACCCCGCATCCACCCCCTCACCCCCAACGACCGCCGCGCCCAGCCCCGCCATCCGCGCCGACCGCCCCGCGCGCGCATCGCCAAAAGCAAGAACCGGCGCATCAAAAGCCCGCGCCAGCGGCGAATGATCCAGATGCGCATGGGTCACCAGCACCCCCGCAACCACAGCCCCCCCGATCGCTGCCCGGATCGCCGCCAGATGGCGCGCATCCTCGGGGCCGGGGTCGATGATCACCACACGGGACCGGCCCAGCAGATAGGTATTCGTCCCCGGCCCCGTCATGGGCGAGGGGTTGGGCGCCAGAATGACGCGCAGATCAGGCTCCAGTTCACGCATCCCGTCACCCTATCCCAGCCGACCCGCACAGCCCAGCCCCCTCCCCGCACCGGCGCGAGGCCGTCTGCCCGGAACGGGCAGGCTGCCGACGGGTGGGTGGGCGGGCGCCGGTGCGGGGTGGGGGCGCAGAGGCAACGCTGCTTGTCGCACCGTCCCGAAAGGCATAGGCTCGGCCCATGCGCCCGATCTTGCCGAAAACCTTCTTTCCCGCCAGTTTCTACGGACGCGCCGTGCTGATCCTGATCATGCCGGTCATCGTGATCCAGATCGTTTTGTCGGTCGTCTTCATCCAGCGCCATTACGAACGCGTCACCACCCAGATGACCACCAATGTCCTGCGCGACATCCGCTTCCTGACCGACCGGATCAATGCGGCCGATGCGCCGGAGATTGTGCTCGCCGATCTCTCCGACCTGATCGATGCGCTGGATATCGGCATCACCACCCCCGCCGACCCCGCCCCTTACAGCGAATCGCAGGTCGAGCGTTTCGATCTGGCCGGGCATGAGATCCTGCGCGTCCTCGAATCCCGGCTTCCCGGTTTCCTGGTCGCCGATCTCAGGCATCATCGCGGCGAGGTCCGCATCTGGCTGGACAGTCAGCACGGGCTGTTGCGCATCGATCTGTCGCGCCAGCTCGTTGCAGCAACGAATCCGCATCAGTTGCTGGTCATCGTGTTTCTCGCCTCGGTCCTGATGACGCTGATCGCCTTTCAGTTCCTGCGCCTGCAGATCCGCCCCATCCGCCGCCTAGGTGCCGCCGCCGAAGCCTATGGCCGGGGCGAAACCGTGCCGTTCCGCGCCTCTGGCGCGCGCGAGATGCGGGCGGCGGGGCATGCTTTCCTCGACATGCGCAACCGGATCGAGCGGCAGCGCGCGCAGCAACGGGTGATGCTTTCAGGCGTCAGCCATGACATGCGCACCCCCCTGACGCGCATGCGGCTGATCCTGTCGATGATGGAGGAGTCCGAGGATCGCAGCGCGCTTGAGGCCGAGATTGCCGATCTGGAATCGCGCCTGGACGGGTTTCTGGATTTCACCCGTGGCCAGATCGCCGAGCCGGTCACCGAGGTCGATCTGACCCAACTTGTCGAAGGGCTGGTCGAGCGGTACCGGACGGTTGGCCATGCAATCGAATTCCGCCCCTGCAGCACGCCGGTTCCCCCTCTGCCCTTGCAATCGGGCCAGATCACCCGCGCGCTGGACAATCTGATCAGCAATGCGCTGCGCCATGCGCAACAGGTCGAGGTCAGCCTGATATGCGGGTACAATTCCATCGAGATCACGGTCGAGGATGACGGCCCCGGCATCGCGCCCGAACACCGGGCCGTTGCGGTCGAGCCCTTTACCCGGCTGGATGATGCGCGCAATGCCGCCAGTGGCGGGGTGGGGCTGGGGCTGGCGATTGCGAGTGAGGTCATGCGCGCGCATGGTGGCACATTGTCGCTGGCGCACAGCCAGCGGCTTGGGGGGCTGCGGGCCGTTCTGCATCTGGATCTGCGCCCCCGTAGGCTGGGCTGACCGGGGCGCTCGCTGCGTTAACCGCGCAAGGCAGGTGCGGGCGTTTGGGCAGGCGGTTACTGTCTGGATCGGCGTTCAGTCACAGGGCAGGATGACCGAAAATGTCGCCCCCTCACCCGGGGTGGAGCGCACGACCAGCCGCCCACGATGCCGCACCAGAATATGCTTGACAATGGCCAGCCCCAGCCCGGTGCCGCCTGCATCGCGCGAGCGTGCCTTGTCCACGCGGTAGAAGCGTTCGGTCAGCCGGGGCACATGTTGCGGGTCGATCCCATCGCCATAATCGCGCACCGAAACGCGCAGCACCGGCCCTGCGATGCCGGGATAAGAGGGCATCTTTTCTACCGAAACATCCAGCCGGTCGCCGCCACCATAATTCACCCCATTCTCGATCAGGTTGTGGAACACCTGCGCAAGCTGGTCGGCATCACCCGGAATTTCGGGCAGATCCTCGGGAATGTCGCAATGCATTTCCTGACCCGCAGAATCGATCTGCGGGCGCAGGGCGGCGATGGTTCCCGCGATCACACGGTCAATCGCCACCGGATCGCGCGGGCGGATACGTTCGACCGATTCCACGCGCGCGAGCGACAGCAGATCCTTGACCAGCCCCGTCATACGCGCGGATTGTTCGGCCATGATGCCCAGAAACTCTGCCCGCGC
>PWWF01000332.1 GCA_003561595.1 Paracoccaceae bacterium
GTTGGAAATTGGCCTCGGACCCGGAATCGGTGCCATAGGTGGCAATCGCCTCGATCAGCTTGGCGCCGCGGGCATTGTCGATCAACTCGATGGTCTGGGGGATCGGCAGGCAGATGGTGCGGGAAATATCGCTCACCTTGGTCAGCGACATGCGGAACATGGTCTTGAGCAGGATATCCTGCATCAGCACGACGGACAGGCCCGTCGCCTCCAGGCTGCGCGGGGTGGGGGGGGCCGTGATCGGAGCGGGTTCAACTGACATGTCGGGCGACTCTCATGCTGGATGCCGATACTGGCATCTGGAAATGAAGTTTTGCTTACCCGACCCGCGTTCCAAAGATCGAGGCAAGGCAAAGATAGAACAACAGGCTTGGCCCCAGCGCCAGCCCCATGGGGAATTCGCGCCGGTGCCAGCTTTCCCAATGCGGCGCCCAGCCCTGAACGGTCGTGCTGCGCCGCGCCAACCGGTGCGCGACGAAGCTGACGACCACCACCGCCGCCAATAACATAAGGAACATGCTCAGATCGCCAAGCGCCACGAAGGGGGCCATGGCCGCCATGAATTTGGCGTCACCGGCGCCGATCAGCCCCACGGTGCTGAGAACGAAGCCCAGCACCAGCACCACGGCCAGGCTGGCCCAACCCCAGGCCCAGCTTGAGAGCGACAGGGCGAAAAACCCGACAATCGCATAGACCGCGACCAGCGCCAGAACGGTCCAGTTGTGGATTTTCATCCATTTCATGTCGCTCCACGCCGCGATCAGCGCCAGCGGTGTAACGAAGGGCAACAACCAGAGCGCGCTTTGCGCGGGCATCATCATCATAAGTCACGCCCCCCGCCATCAAGGGCGCGCATCGCGCGGACGGCTTCCTCATAGTGGCGCGGATGGGTCTCGATCGCATCTTCCAACAGGGTGCGCCCCACATGCGTGTCGCCCTTGCGGATGGCGGCAATCGCCATCGTATAAAGAAGCTGCGCACGCTCAGGCTGGCTCATGCGGACCATGGGCAGGCTGTAATTTCCCTGCGCGGCGCGGGCGAGTGCGAGGTTGTTCTTCGCGGTGAACAATTCGGGGTCATGCTGCAGCGCCTGGTTGAACAGGCGCTCTGCCTCGCGCGGCTCGTCCCGTGTCAGCTTGGAATAGCCCCAGTTGTTGAACACGCCTGCCGGGCGCGTCGTCAGCCCGACAGCGGTTTCATAGAAATGATCGGCGCGCGACCAGTCTTCCTTGCTGTCGGCGATCATCGCTTCCAGACGGTAGCGGTCAAATGTCTCATGCGTGGGCGGCACGGCATTCAGCGTCTTTTCAGCCTCGGCCCAGTCGTTCGACCGGATATGCGCATCGGCGAGCATGACAGCATCATCGGGTTCACCCTCGGGATGTTGCGTGACGCGGCGCCAGACGGGCACGGCTTCGGTCACGCGCCCGGCCCGGACCAGTGATCGCGCCAGCCCGCGCATGTTGCCGATACTGTCAGGACGCTCTTCCAGCCGGGTCGAGAAATAGGTCACGGCCTCATCCGGGTCACCGGCGACAAGCATCAACTCGCCAAGGTTCTTTTCGTCCACGGCTGCGACGTCATCAATGGCGCGGCTGACGCTGGCCTGGCTGCTATCTTCGCATGCCGACAGGAAAACGACGCTGCCCGCGAGCAGCGCAATCAGGTTGGGGTGGCGCATTTTTGCGTCCTCACTGCTCGTTATAGGGGCGTTGACAGCAAAAGATACCTGCTGCTGCCCCGTCTTATCAGCGAAAGCTGATGTGCCTCGTCGCCATCATAGCCTGTTTCTTCCATATTTTCGATGGCTAAACGCAGATTCTGGCCGATTTCCTCGGACCGGCCGGCATCATGGCCAAAGGCGTTGCGAAAATGCAAATGCGCCTCGCCCCAGCGCCCCATTTCGCCCAGCACCACGCCCAGATTGTTATGTGCAGGCACAAATGTGCTGTCCCGCTCTAGCGCGCGGCGCAAATCCTGTTCGGCCTGGTTCAAGCGGCCCAGCCGCAGATTGGCCGACCCGATGGCCGAAAGCACATCGACCGAGGGGCCGTGCTGCACCGCCGCGCGGGTATAGGCGCGCAGCGCGATCTCGTATTCGCCCGCCGCCATGGCCCGGTGCCCCACGACCAGCCCGTCAACCGCATCGGGGATGTCGATGCCGCGTTGCGATGCGGGTAGCTGGTCCAGCCCGCCCTCTGCCTGCTCCGACCGCTCTGCGCAGGCGGTCAGCATCACGATCAGAGCAAGCCAGATAGTCAGACGCACATTCAGTTCCCGCTGATGGCCGCCGGGTTCAACTCGGTGGCGATTCCCACCACCGATGGGCCGATCAGGATGATCAGCAAGGGTGGCACAGTGAACAGCATAGTGCCCAGTGTCATCTTGGTCGGCAAGATGTTTGCTTTTTCTTCTGCGCGCATGATGCGTTTGTCACGCATCTCGGACGCGAAGATGCGCAGCGCCTCGGTGATCGATGTGCCATAGGTTGCGGCCTGCACCATCACGGTCACGAATGAGGTTATGTCGGACACGTCGCAGCGCTTGGCCATGTCCTTGAGCACATCGCCCCGTTCGCGCCCGGCCTTGACCTGCTCGCCCACGGCGCCCAGTTCCTCGCCCAGTGCCGGATAGGCCGCTTTCAACTCGCGCCCGACGCGCTGGATCGCCTGATCCAGCGATTGGCCGGCCTCGACACAGATCAGCATCATATCCAGCGCATCCGGAAAGCCTGCGATGATCTCTTCCTTGCGCGCCTCGACCCGGCTTTCGATCCAGCGGCGCGGACCGAAATAGCCGATCATCATGGGTGCGACCATCAACAGCCCCAACGACAGCGGGGTGTCGAATGTCTCGGGCATCACCACGAACCCCAGGAGCAGCGACACCAGCAGCCCCGAGACAGCCAGAATGAATTGCAGCGCCACCAGGTCGCGCGCGGCATTCTTGCCGTAGTAACCCGCCTGAATCATCTTCATCCGGGCAGCGGACAGGTCCTTTTCATTCTCGGGTTCCAGAAAGCGGCTGAAATTGTCCAGCGCCTTGATCTGGCGTCCCGATGCCCGGCGCAACTGGCGGGCATCGGTCTTGGGGCCCGCTGTGGCGGTGCGGGTCTGATCCTGGAATTTCTGCATCGGGTCCGCTTTTTCGCCCCCGGCAAGGGCCACCAGCGCGACACCCAGAAGCACTACACCAGCCATCCCGGCCAGGGCCGTCATTCCGAGCGGAGAGGAAAAAATCTCAAGCATGTCAGAGCCTTTCACGGCTGAAGGGGCAACGGGTCAGACCTTGATGTTGGTCATCTTGCGCATGTAGAGGATGTTGATGACCAGAAAGATCACCACGACGATGGCCAGCGGCAGATAGAGTGGCGTTTCCTTGACCCCGTCGTAATAGTCCGGCTTGATCATCTGGATCATCAGCATCGCGGCGATGGGAAAGCCGGACAGGAACATGCCGGACCATTTCGCCTCGGCAGTGATGGCGCGGACGCGGCGGAACAGTTTGAAACGCGCGCGCACGACCTTGGACAGACCGTCCAGAATCTCGGCCAGGTTGCCGCCCGATTTCTGCTGGATACCCACGGCCACGGCCAGAAAGCGGATATCCTGCAGATCCACACGCTCGCCGAATTCGGCAATCGCCTCGCTCGCGTCGCGACCGTAGGATATTTCATCCGCGATCAGCCCCA
>PWWF01000321.1 GCA_003561595.1 Paracoccaceae bacterium
AATCTGAGAAAAATCGGTTTTGTACAATTTTTGCGAAGCCGTCTGATTGCTCTGCCGAGGGAACAGCGCCTCGGCCCCGCAATTTTTCCTGGTTGTCGCAATCGATATGGAAGTATATCGTTGTTCGACGATAGGCGATTTCATGAGGCACTTGATGGACGTCATCGACGCGCCCGACCTGCAGGATGACGCCATCGCAGCGATGGCCAAGGCACTGGCGCATCCCGCACGGTTGCGCATCCTGCGACTGCTGGCGCGCACGCCCGGCTGTATCGGCGGGGACATCGTGCAGGCAGTCGGGCTGGCGCAATCAACCGTGTCGGAACATCTGCGCATCCTGAAAGCGGCGGGCGTGATCGTGGGCGAGATCGATCCACCATGCATATGCTACAGCCTTGCGCCGCAGGCCCTCGCCCCGCTGGCCGCGCTGATCGCAACCCTGCAGGACACGACATCGGGCGATGGATGCTGCCTGCCCGCCCCCGACACCGAAGGAAGCTAGATGTCCGTTTTTGAGAGATTCCTGTCGATCTGGGTCTTTGCCGGGATCATCGCCGGGATCGTGCTGGCCAATCTGGTGCCGGGGCTGTTTGCCCTGCTGGCGGGGCTGGAATATGCCTCGGTCAATCTGGCGGTGGCGGTCCTGATCTGGGCCATGGTCTACCCGATGATGGTCGCGGTCGATTTCTCGTCACTGCGCGATGTCGGCAGGCGTCCAAAGGGGCTGGTCATCACGCTGACCGTGAACTGGCTGATCAAGCCTTTCACCATGGCCGCACTTGGTGTGCTGTTCTTTCACCATGTCTTTGCCGGGTTCATCGACCCGGAAAATGCGGGCCAGTATATCGCCGGGCTGATCCTGCTGGGGGCGGCACCTTGCACGGCGATGGTGTTTGTCTGGTCGAACCTGACCAAGGGCGATCCGAACTACACGCTGGTGCAGGTATCGCTGAATGACGTCATCATGATCTTTGCCTTCGCCCCCATCGTGGCGCTGCTGCTGGGCCTGACGGAACTGAGCGTGCCCTGGGACACGCTGGTGTTGTCGGTTGTGTTGTATGTTGTGCTGCCATTGGCCGCCGGGGCGTGGACGCGGGCACGGCTGATGGCGCGAGGCGGCGCAGCGGCAGTGGCCGAGTTCACGACGCGGATCAAGCCGGCCTCGATGCTGGGGCTGTTGCTGACGGTGGTGCTGCTGTTCGGGTTTCAGGGGCATGTCATCCTCGACAACCCCTTTCTGATCGCGCTTCTGGCCGTGCCGATCCTGATTCAATCCTATGGCATGTTCGCCATCGCCTATCTCTGGGCGTGGAAATGGCGGGTGCCCCATGATGTGGCCGCCCCCTGCGCACTGATCGGGACATCGAACTTCTTTGAACTGGCGGTTGCCGTGGCCATCGGGCTGTTCGGCCTGAACTCGGGCGCAGCGCTGGTGACGGTCGTGGGCGTTCTGGTGGAAGTGCCGGTCATGCTGTCGCTGGTCTGGATTGCCAACCGCACACGCGCGCGCTTTGATGCCAGAGCCGCCTGAGAACCGACAGGAAAGGAGGGCATCATGGCCCGCGTCAACCTGTCATCGGCAACCTGAGGCTATTCCGCCGCCACCCGCTGCCGCTTCAGCAACGGCCCCAGATAGCGCCCGGTATGGCTGGCCTCGACCTCCGCCACCTTTTCCGGCGTGCCGGTCGCGACGATCTGACCGCCGCCATCGCCGCCTTCGGGCCCGATATCGATGATCCAGTCAGCCGTCTTGATAACATCGAGATTGTGCTCGATCACCACCACCGTATTTCCCTGATCGACCAATTCATGCAGCACTTCCAACAGTTTGCGAACATCCTCGAAATGCAGCCCGGTTGTGGGTTCATCGAGAATGTACAAGGTGCGACCCGTTGAACGGCGCGCCAGTTCCTTCGACAGCTTCACCCGCTGCGCCTCACCCCCCGACAGGGTCGTCGCCTGCTGGCCGACCTTGATATAGCCCAGCCCCACGCGCATCAGCGCATCCATTTTCTCGCGGATCGCGGGCACGGCCTCGAAAAAGCCCTGCGCCTCCTCAACCGTCATATCCAGCACATCGGCGATGGATTTGCCCTTGAACAGAATCTCCAGCGTCTCGCGGTTATAGCGCGCGCCCTTGCATGTCTCGCAGGTGACATAGACGTCCGGCAGGAAATTCATCTCGATCTTCAGCACACCATCGCCCTGGCAGGCCTCGCACCGCCCGCCCTTGACGTTGAAGCTGAAGCGCCCCGGCTTGTAGCCCCGCGCCTTGGATTCCGGCAGCCCGGCAAACCAGTCGCGGATCGGCCCGAACGCGCCAGTATAGGTCGCGGGGTTCGACCGGGGCGTGCGCCCGATGGGTCGCTGGTCAATGTCGATAACCTTGTCCAGGCTCTCCAGCCCCTTGATGGTTTCGCAAGGCGCGGGCGTCTGCCGCGCCCCGTTCAGCCGCATCGAGGCCGTCTTGAACAGCGTCTCGATCGTCAGCGTGGATTTGCCCCCGCCCGACACGCCGGTCACGCAGACGAACTTGCCCAGCGGAAACTCGGCCGTCACATCGCGCAGATTATTACCATTGGCCTTGACCACGGTCAGTTTCTTGCCATTGCCCTTGCGCCGGGTGGCGGGCACGGCCACTTCGCGCGCCCCGCTCAGATACTGCCCGGTCAGGCTGGCTGCATCGGCCATGATCTCGTCGGGCGTGCCCTGCGCCACGATCTGCCCGCCATGCACCCCGGCCCCCGGACCGATATCAAGCACGAAATCGGCCTCGCGGATCGCTTCCTCGTCATGTTCGACCACGATCACCGAGTTACCCTGATCGCGCAGGTTCTTGAGCGTGATCAGCAACCTGTCGTTGTCGCGCTGATGCAACCCGATACTGGGCTCATCCAGCACATAGAGAACCCCGGTCAGCCCGCTGCCGATCTGGCTGGCCAGCCGGATGCGCTGGCTCTCCCCGCCCGAAAGCGTGCCCGCATGCCGCCCCAGCGTCAGGTAATCCAGCCCCACATTGACCAGAAAACCCAGCCGCTCGCGGATTTCCTTGAGGATGGCGCGCGCGATCTCGTTCTTCTGCCGCGTCAGATGCTCGGGCACCCCCTCGATCCAGGTCAGCGCCTCGCGGATCGACATTTCCGTGACCTGACCCACATGCAGATCATTGATCTTGACCGCCAGCGCCTCTGGGCGCAGCCGGTGCCCGCCGCAAACGCCACATGCACGCTGGTTCTGATAGCGCTCGAACTCCTCGCGGATCCAGGCGCTGTCTGTCTCGCGATAGCGCCGCTCCATATTCGGGATCACCCCTTCAAAGGCGCGGGTCACGTTATAGACACGCCCGCCCTCATCATAGCGAAAGGGAAGCTCCTCGCCGTTCGACCCATACAGGAACACCTGCTGCACATGCGCGGGCAGGTCCTTCCACGGGGTTTTGGCGTCGAACTCATAATGTTTGGCGAGTGATTCGATGGTCTGCAGGAAATACGGCGACTTGCCCTTGCGCCAAGGCGCGATAGCCCCGTCAGCCACCCGCAGCGCGGCATCGGGCACGACCAGCCGTTCGTCAAAGAACAGCTCTACCCCCAGCCCGTCGCAGGCCGGGCAAGCCCCGGTCGGCGCGTTGAAGGAAAACAGCCGCGGCTCGATCTCGGAAATGGTGAACCCACTGACCGGGCAAGCAAACTTCTCGCTGAATGTGATACGCGCGCCATCCTCCTTCGCCTCTTCCAGCACGGCAATGCCATCGGCCAGATCCAGCGCCGTGCGCAGGCTGTCGGCCAGACGCGTCTCGATCCCCTCGCGCACCACGATCCGGTCGACGACCACATCAATGTCATGGCGGAATTTCTTGTCCAGCGCGGGCGGCTCATCCAACTCATGAAACTGCCCGTCCACCTTGACCCGCTGAAACCCCTGCTTGCGCAGTTCCAGAAACTCCTTGCGATACTCACCCTTGCGGTCGCGCACGATGGGCGCAAGCAGATAGGCGCGCGTCCCCTCCTCCAGCGCCATGATGCGGTCGACCATGTCCTGCACCTGCTGCGCCTCGATGGGCTGGCCGGTCGCAGGGCTGTAGGGCGTGCCCGCGCGCGCGAACAGCAGCCGCAGATAATCGTAAATCTCGGTGACCGTGCCAACGGTCGAACGCGGGTTCTTGCTCGTCGTCTTCTGCTCGATGGATATGGCCGGGGACAGCCCCGAAATATGGTCCATATCGGGCTTTTGCATCATGTCGAGGAACTGGCGCGCATAGGCACTCAGGCTCTCGACATAGCGCCGCTGTCCCTCGGCATAGATCGTGTCAAACGCGAGCGAAGATTTGCCCGACCCCGACAGCCCCGTGATCACCACCAGCCTGTCGCGCGGCAGATCGACATCAATATTCTTCAGATTGTGCTCGCGCGCGCCGCGCACTTCGATGAATTTCTGCTCGCCCATCCGAACCCCCGAGGCTGACAGGGGGCAACATAGACCGCGCGCCCCGAGTCTCCAAGCAAAATGAGTGAACATTTAATGAACAAAACATCTTCGGCTTCATCTTGCCAAAAATACTCAAAAACCGCGACACGCCCTGCCGCAAGGCAGGGCGTGTTGTAAAGATCTTGCGGCGCAGCCGCTCCTTTTGCTCAAAGCTCAGAAATGCAGCGCACGGCCATAGGCATCAAGCACCGATTCATGCATCATCTCGCTCAGTGTCGGGTGCGGGAAGACCGTGTTCATCAGCTCTTCCTCGGTCGTCTCCAGCGTGCGACCGACGACATAGCCCTGGATCAACTCGGTTACTTCCGCGCCCACCATATGCGCCCCCAGCAACTCGCCGGTCTGGGCATCGAAGATTGTCTTGATCATCCCCTCGGATTCGCCCAGCGCAATCGCCTTGCCATTGCCGATAAAGGGGAAGCGCCCGACCTTGATCTTGTGGCCCGCCTCTTTCGCCTTGGCCTCGGTCAGCCCGACACTTGCCACCTGCGGATGGCAATAGGTGCAGCCGGCAATCGCATCCGGGTCCACCGCATGCGGATGCCCGCCCGCGATCAGTTCGGCCACCATCACCCCCTCATGGCTGGCCTTGTGCGCCAGCCACGGGCCGTTGGTCGCATCGCCGATCACATAGACCCCCTCGACCCCGGTGCGGCAGAACGCATCGGTCACGGCAAAGGACCGGTCGAGCTTCACGCCCAGTTCTTCCAGCCCCAGCCCTTCGGTATTCGCCGTGATCCCGACAGCAGAGATTACCGTGTCGAAAAACTGCGTCTCGGTCTTGCCGCCACGTTCGATATGCGCCGTCACCTTGCCCTTGGCGCGGTCGAGCTTCTTGACCATGGCCTTGGCCATGATCTTCATGCCCTGTTTCTCGAACTGCTTCTGCGCAAAGGCCGAGATTTCGGCATCTTCCACGGGCAGGATGCGGTCCATCACCTCGACCACGGTCACATCCGCACCCAGCGTGTTGAAGAATGACGCGAACTCGATCCCGATCGCGCCCGACCCGATGACCAGCAGCTTTTTCGGCATGCGCTTGGGCTCCAGCGCGTGCTTGTAGGTCCAGACCAGATCGCCATCGGCCTCCAGCCCCGGCAACTCGCGGGCACGTGCGCCGGTCGCCACCACGATATTCGGCGCGCTCAGCTCTTCGGTGCCCTTGTCGGTCTTGACGCTGACCTTGCCCTTGCCAGTCAGTTTTGCCGCGCCCATCACCACCGTGATCTTGTTCTTCTTCATCAGATGGCCAATGCCGCCCGACAATTGCCCCGCCACCTTGCGCGAGCGTTTGACCACGGCATCCAGATCATAGCCGATCCCCTCGGCCTTCAGCCCGAATTCCTTGGCGCGGTGCATCAGATGGAACACTTCGGCCGAACGCAGCATCGCCTTGGTCGGGATGCAGCCCCAGTTCAGGCAGATGCCGCCCAGATGTTCACGCTCGACAATGACGACGGATTTGCCAAGCTGGGCAAGGCGGATGGCGGCCACATAGCCCCCCGGCCCCGCCCCGATGACGATGGCGTCATATGCTTTGGCTGCCATAAGTGATCCTCCCCCTGCGCTGCCAACGAAATATAGTTTGGCATTAAACTATTTTCCGCAACCTCGCAACGCAGCAGGTGTTATGCCTGTCATGCGCAGGGCGCATGCGTGGGGTCGTCAGGCGGCCTCGCGCATCGCCTCGACAGCGACACCATAGCCGCCCTTGTCCAGAAACGCCTGCTCGGGGGCAGTCGTCTCGCGCCCCAGCGCGGCATTGCGATAGGGGAAGCGGCCGAATTCGCGGATCACGGCGCGGTGCGCACGGGCATGCAGCAGGCTGTGCGCACCGGTTTCGGGCATGCGCAGCAGGAACATGCGCACGCAGCGATCCTGATCCATCTGGCTTTCCGAATGCATCAGCGGCAGGTAGAAGAACTGGCGCGCCGGTTCCTCGATCCGGCGGTCAAACCCCAGATGGCAAGCGCGTGCGGCCACCTTGCGCGCAAGCGGGTCCGTCTCAAAGGCGCGGGGATCGTCGCGGAACATGTTGCGGGGGAACTGGTCAGTTACGATCAGAAAGGCCAGGCACCCCCGCGGGCAAGAGGCCCAGCGCTCCAACCGTCCGGCGCGGGCCTTTTCCCACAGCGCGCCAAAGCGCTCGCGTATCCGGGCATCAAGCGCGGGATCGCTTGCATACCAGCCCTCTGGACCGACCTCATCAACCCAGAACGAAATGACCTCATCAACCGTCGACATGACACCCTCTCTTGTCGCCCTATCCAAAGCGTGCCAGTGATTCGGCTCTTGCTCAAGATTTTAGCACTAACATATCGTTGAGCGCGCGAAATCTTGCGAAAACGCCACAGAATCAGTCCGTTTCCGCCTGTTGTTCGGTCAGTTCGGTATAGACGGCGTCGACCGTTGCCGCCGAAACCACGGGTGAGACGGGCGCATAGGGCCCGGCATCGGGCGTATGGGCCCGCTGCGACATTCGCCAGATCGCATAAATCGCAAGCATGGTCGTCAGCATGATGATGAACAGGAAATACCCTGATGGTCCGATCACGCTCATCAACCAGCCGATGACCAGCGGCCCAAGGATCGCGCCCACCCCGTTGACGAACAGCAACCCGCCCGAAGCGGCGGCCATCTGATCCGCTTCCAGGTAGTCATTCGTATAGGCCACCAGCAGCGAATAGAGCGGGTTCGAAATCCCCCCGATGATCAGCGCGACCACAACCAGCCAAGTAAAGTTCAGGTCGAACAGCACGGCCATCGCCCCACCCAGACTGCCGATCAACGCGACCACAACCACCAGCCTGCGCCGGTCGAACCGGTCGGACATCCAGCCGATGGGATACTGAAACACCAGCCCACCGAAATAGATCGCGCCGGTAAAGACAGAGATTTCCAGAATGCTCAGCCCGGCCTCGGACCCCCAGACCGCCGTCATGCCGAACATCGCGGCAAAGACCCCGCCCATCAGGAAGATCCCGACCACCCCCAGGGGCGACACATCATACAATTCGCGAATCGACATGGATTTCGTCGTGCCGAATGTGGGCGCGGGGCTGACCGACAGCAGGATCGGCGCAAAGGCCAGCGACACAAGCACCGACGGAATGATGAACAGCAGGAAACCCGCCGGATCGGCAAAGTTGATCATCGCCTGTGCCGAGATGATCCCCACCATCTGAACGATCATGTAAAGCGACAGCGCCTGACCGCGGTTTTCATTGCTGGCCGTGTTGTTCAGCCAGCTTTCCGCCGTGACATAGACGCCCGAAAAACAGAACCCGATCAGCACGCGCAGCACTGTCCAGGCCACCCAGTCCGGGATCGCGGCATAGAGCACCAGCACCGCCGATATCAGTGACCCCAGCGCAGCAAAGACCCGCACATGGCCCACCCGGCGGATCAGCTCCGGCGCCATCCGCGATCCAAGCAGGAACCCGGCGAAATAGGCCGACATCACGATCGACATCTGATAGGTCGAAAACCCCTCGATCGCGCCGCGAATGCCCAGAAGCGTGCCCTGCACGCCATTGCCGACCATCAGGAACAGCATGCCCAGCAACAAGGCCCAGGAGGTGGTGAAGACTTTCAACATCGGGGTGTCTTTTCTGTCAGTGCAGGGGGTATGATACCGATACATCCGTATCAGCGGTGTAACACAAACGACCGCTGCGTGTCGCGATCAGGGCAACAGCAGCGAGGCGTCCCCGTAGGAGAAGAAGCGATAGCGCTCTGCGATGGCATGGGCGTAGATGCGGCGGATGCGATCCTGCCCCATCAGGGCGGCGACCAGCATCATCAGGGTCGATTTCGGCAGATGGAAATTGGTCATCAACCCATCCGTGATGCGAAAGGCATAGCCGGGCGTAATGAAGATGTCGGTCTTGCCCGTCCATGGCGCGATCTGGCCCCTGGCCGTCGCCGCCGTCTCGATCAGCCGCAGCGCGGTGGTGCCCACGGCAATCACACGCCCGCCCTGTGCGCGCGTCTCGGCAATCGCCTGTGCGGCGCCCGCGTCGATCTGGCCCCATTCGGCATGCATACGGTGATCGCGGATGTCATCCACCTTGACCGGCAGAAAAGTGCCCGCACCGACATGCAGCGTGACCTCTGCAAAGCGCACCCCGCGCGCGCGCAGCGCGGCCATCAGCGCATCATCGAAATGCAGGGACGCGGTGGGCGCGGCCACGGCGCCCGGCGTGCGGGCAAAGACGGTCTGGTAATCCTCGCGGTCCTGCGCATCGGCAGCGCGGCGCGCGGCGATATAGGGCGGCAGCGGCATCTGGCCCGCCGCGTCCAGCGCCGCGTCGAACGCGTCGCCCGTCAGGTTGAAGCGCAGCACAACATCGGCATCATCGCGCGTGACGACCTGCGCGCTCAGATCGTCGGTGAAGCGAATCTTCTCACCCTGCGCCAGTTTGCGCAGCGGTTTTGCGAGCGCGCGCCAGGTGCCATCGGGGCTGGGTTCGGTCAGCGTGATCTCGACCTTCGCCTCAACCGCGCCTTGGGGTGTCTGGCGCCTGCGCATCCCGGTCAGGCGGGCGGGAATGACCCGCGTGGTGTTGATGACCAGCAGATCGCCCGCGCGCAGGATATCGGGCAGATCGGCCACATGGCGATCCTGCAACGCATCGCCTTGCGCAAGCAGCAGGCGCGCCGCCGGGCGCGGGCGCATGGGCCGCGTCGCGATCAGGTTTTCGGGCAGGTCGAAATCGAAATCCGACAGTTTCATCGCGATGCCTTTGCGCAGGTGCTGGCGGCCCTTTAACTTGGCGCTCAACCCGCTACAACACATCAAATGCAGTCACGAGATGGAGATGCAAGATGGCAGACGCAGGCGAGAATGCACCCGATTTCACCCTGCCCCGCGATGGCGGCGGAGAGGTGTCTTTGGCAGAGTTCAAGGGCGCCCCGGTGGTGCTGTATTTCTACCCCCGCGATGATACGCCCGGCTGCACGACCGAAGCGGTAGAATTCACGGGCCTCGGGCCAGAGTTCAAGGCCGCAGGCGCGCAGGTGATCGGTGTGTCCAAGGACACGGTCGCCAAGCATGACAAGTTCATCGCCAAGCATGATCTGGGGGTGATCCTTGCATCGGATGCCGATGGCGATGTCTGCGAACGCTATGGCGTCTGGGTCGAGAAGAACATGTATGGCAAGAAATCCATGGGGATCGAGCGCGCGACCTTCCTGATCGATGCCGAGGGGCGCATCGCGAAGGTCTGGCGCAAGGTCAAGGCCAAGGGCCACGCCGCCGAGGTGCTGGACGCCCTGCGCGCGGGATGACCCAATCGTTGCGCGAAATGGCGGTCGAGGTTCTGTGCACCGCAGACGGGCGCGAAAAGACTGCGCTGGCACGCGCCCATGCGGCGCGGTGGTTTGCGGCGCGCAAGGACGGGGACCCGCTGGAGGTTGGGGCGGCCCAGCCGCCCCTGCGCCCCGCGCGCCCCGACCGCCCCGAATTGCTGGACCCGCGCGATGTGCCCCGCCGCCGCCCCGGCAGTCCTGAGGGACGTATCGCGATCCTGCACGCGATTGCACATATCGAACTTAATGCAGTCGATTTGCACTGGGATCTGATCGCGCGCTTTCACAATATCAACATGCCGCTCGGATTCTACGATGACTGGGTCAAGGCCGCCGATGAAGAGGCGAAACACTTCAATCTGATCTGCGATTGCCTCGACTCCCTTGGCAGTCATTACGGCGCCCTGCCCGCCCATGCCGGCATGTGGCGCGCGGCCGAGGATACGGTGGACGACATCCTCGGACGGCTGGCGGTGGTGCCCATGGTGCTGGAAGCGCGCGGCCTGGATGTGACGCCCGGCATGATCGGGATTTTCGAACGCGCGAAGGATGCGGATGCCGTCGCCGCGCTGCGTGTCATCTATGCCGAAGAAGTGGGGCATGTGGCCTATGGGTCGAAATGGTTCAACTTTCTTTGCGGACGGCAGGGGCTGGACCCGCAACCGGTCTTTCTGGACCTTGTGCGGCGCTATTTTCACGGCCCGCTCAAGCCGCCCTTCAACGAGGAAAAGCGCGCCCAGGCCGGTCTGCCCCCCGATTTCTACTGGCCGCTGACCGAGCCCGTTTAACGCGAAAACCCTGCCGAGCCGCACGCCGTTGCACAGGATTTGCCCGAATCGCACGCGAAACACGCTGCAAAATCGGCAAGTTCTTGCTGATATTGCGCCCTGCGCCTGATGCAGAACGGCAACTGTCCATTCCAGTGTTGCCCCGAAACGCTCTGCCACGTAACACAAGAGCGGGTCGCAGACGCGGGCATCGCCCTGATCTGCACATGCCCGGATGTCGTAACGTCGGGTGTCTATTCTCCGCGCGAGAAGGCCGGTCCCAAGCAGCGTGCTGAAAACAACAGGAAGAACGTCTTGAAACGCCATCTCGTTCGCATGTCGCAGCGGCTTGAACGCCACTTGCCAGAACAACGCCTGTTCCTTCGTTCAGATAACACCACACGATACATTCGGTTGCGTCCCCTGACGCAGGCAATCGGGATTGCATCGGTGACAGGCTTCTTTGCCTGGGGGGTCATCGCCACATCCATCCTGCTGATGGATGTCATCGGGTCAGGCAGCCTGCGCGATCACGCGCTGCGCGATCAGGCGAATTACGAACAGCGCCTGAACCAGCTTGTGCATGAACGCGATGCCCGCGCCCGCGAAACCGAGGCCGCGCAGGCCCGATTTGCCGAGGCAATGGAACGTATCTCGGAAATGCAGATGCAACTTCTGGCCTCGGAAGAGCGGCGGCTGGAGTTGGAAACCGGCATCGACACCATTCACAGCACAGTCCGCCGCGTCGTCCGCGAGCGTGACGAGGCCCGCGCCGAACTGGCCGATGCGCAACAGACGCTGGAGGCCGAGACGGGCTCGACCCGCACCGCCGCCGACCGCGCCCGCGAGAATGAAGCGATGCTTGACTATCTGCTCGCTGCGATGGATCGGGTCAGCGAGAACACGTTTGAAACCGGGATGGATGCCGAACAGGCCCGCCAGCAGGCGCGTCACCTGGCCATGGAAAACGAGCTGCTGAAAGATCGCAACCACATGATCTTTACCCAGCTTGAAGAAGCGCTGGATCAGGTCATGGGCCCGATGGAGCGTGTGTTCAGCAGTGCAGGCGTGTCATCCGACCAGCTTCGTCGCCTTGTGCGGCAAGGCTCTTCCTCGCAGACGGCCTCGCTGCGCCCGATCGCGATGTCGACCTCGGGCTCTATTGCACCCAACCCCGACATATCGCGCGCGAATGCGATTCTAGAGAAGATCTCGAATGTGGATGCTTATCGCCGCGGAATGGACCGTCTGCCCGTGGCCCGCCCGGTCAATGCCGCCAGTGTAAGACAGACATCCGGCTTCGGTCCGCGGCGTCACCCGCTTACGGGCCGCAACACCATGCATAACGGGCTGGACTGGGCAGGCCCGCGCGGAACCCCGATCCGGGCCAGTGCCGATGGGGTGGTCAAACAGGCCGGGCGTCAGGGCGGATATGGCAATCTTGTCATTATCGAACATGAATTCGGCATCGAAACCTATTACGCCCATTTGAACTCTATCGACGTGCGGGCCGGACAAAGGGTCTCGCGCGGGGATCGGATTGGTGGTATGGGCACCACAGGCGCATCGACCGGGGTGCATCTTCACTATGAGGTGCGGGTCAACGGTCGTCCTGTAAATCCGATCACCTACATAAGGGCTGGAGAGCATGTTTTCTAAGAGTCGTATCAATGAACCCGGGCCGAAAGCCGACGCGGAAAAGGCCCCTGCCCGCGCAGCGGAACCGAGCCCGTCCTTCCTGCGCTCCGGCAGCCCGGACAGCGGCGGCGGCACGCAGGTCACCAAATCGAAATCGGCCGCATCCGTGCTGGCCGCCGATCTGACCGTCACCGGCAATCTGAAAACCACCGGCGATATCGTGATCGAAGGCAATGTCGATGGCGATATCCGGGCGCATCTGCTGACCGTGGGCGAGACCGCGACCATCCGCGGCGAGGTTGTGGCCGATGACATCGTGATCAATGGCCGCGTCATCGGGCGCGTGCGCGGGCTGAAGGTGCGGCTGACCTCTTCCGCGCAGGTCGAGGGTGATATCATCCACAAGACCATCGCCATCGAATCGGGTGCGCATTTCGAAGGGTCGGTGCAGCGTCAGGATGACCCGCTGCAGACCAACCGCGACAGCAGAGCCCAGGCGGCACCCGTGCAGTCCAAACCCGCTGCGTCTGCTCCGGCATCTGCGACAGCTCCGGCAAAAACGCACGAACCCTCGGAAGCGGTGCGCAGCGCCGCAGAGGCCAAGCGCAGCGCCGAGGCCAAGAAAGCCTGATTGCATTGCACCAAGGCTCCCCGGAGGGTAGGCCGCGCTGAGATACGGGCAATGCCCGACACGCCCCCGCCCGGAACGCGCGATCCGGGCGGGGGCATTTCTTTTTTATGCTGCAGCGCTGCATTCAGGTTGCATGGTTTTGCCGCTGATTTTCGCAGTGGTTGTGCCCCCGGCACTGGCGCGCGGCAAAAAGCGCCTGAAAAACCCTGTATCCTCGCAAAGTTTACCTGAGAATCCTTGATCGCCGGGCGCAATGCACGCAACATCCCGCCTCGAACTCGCACCACCCGCAGCGCGTTAACACTGCTGTAATGGTTTTCGTGTCCATGGAGTGGGACACGCTTTGTCAGGTTTTGCAGATGAATGTTGCAGACCCCGATTTTCAGGATGCCAGCGCGCTTATCTCGCAAGCGGCGCAATCGGGTGCCGACAGCTTTCACGCACCGGCAAAGGCCGCGCTCGACGCCTTGAAGATCGGCGCCGCGCAGGTTCTGCGCCTGCCGGATCTGGAACCAGTCCTGACCCTGGGCCTGGCAGCGACCATCGACGCCCTGCATGCAGCCGCGCCCCGATGCGTCGCCAATCGCCTGCCTATCCATCTGCCGCAGGGCACGGCATTACCCTTGTGGCATGCGGGCGACCTGGCTGGGGTGCTGCTGCTGCCCGATATCGGCCGAAGCGACCCGCGCCTGCACTGCGCCTCGGTGCTGGGGGTGCTTGCGCTGCATATCCTGCCCCCCGGCGCGCCGGATGCCGCGCGCGAGTTGTCATTCCTGCGATCAGCAATCGATGCACTGCCCGATGCCTTTGCGATCTTTGACACGG
>PWWF01000074.1 GCA_003561595.1 Paracoccaceae bacterium
GATCCGGTCGATTGTCACATCGCTGGTCAGAAGCGGCCCGCCGATATCGTAATCTTCCAGCACGGAACGGTCGCCCGGCTGGATAAGGTTGAAGCGCAGGCGGTAATCCTGCCCCAGTGCGAAATCGCCCCGCGCCCGGGCAAAGCCGCGCAGGCTGCCGGGGCGGATAGTGTCGCGCGCGATCAGACCGCCCAGTTCCAGATTGCCCGTGGCGAAAGCCTGACGGTAGCGCATCTGCAGCGCCTTGGTGCCCTCAAGGCCGACAAAGGGTGTCAGCGTCAGATCGCGGTTTGTGCCCAGCACGATGAAATAGGGCGCGCGCAGCCCCAGCCCGTGCCCGGAATCCAGGCTGAGCCGCGGGCTGAGAACCCCGGTCGCACGTTCCAGACGCGGATCGGGCACGCGCAAGCGGGGGATATAGGCGACAGGCAGGCCGAACAGGCGAAACTGCGCCCCTTCGAAATAGACCTGCTGTTCGGCATCATCATGCACAACGCGGCGGGCGCGAATCTCCCACAGCGGGGTGCGGCGATTGGCGCAGACCTCGCAGGATGAGGCGACGACATTGTCCATCTCGGTGAAACGGCCATCCAGCCGCTCGACCGATCCTGCCGCGATCTGAAGCTGTTCGTCAAAGACCACACGTGCCGACCGGATCAGGCCGCGCTGCAGATCGTCGGACAGATCGGCCTGATCGGCCAGGATCAGCACCTCGCGCCCTTCATGCAGGACCAGCGGACCCTCGATCTCGATCTGCCCGGTGGCGCGGTCATAGCTGATGCGGCGCGCGCGCAGCCGCGCCTCGCCGAACAGCGCCTCGACATTGCCCTCGGCGATCAGACGATTGGCCCCGTCGATGAACAGGCTGTCGGCCACAAGCGTGGCGAATTCCCCATCCTGCGCCCGGGCAGCCCCCGGCAGCGCCGCGAGAACGCAGCATAACAGCCCGGCCAGCATGGCAAGGCCGCGCACCCGCAGTCGCCCGGCGGGGTGGTGCGGCAGCAGCATCATCCCTCCTCCAGGTTCAACAGCAGCCCTACGGCCAGCAAAAGCGTCGCCACTGGCAGGCCAAAGGCGGCAAGCGTGATCGGGACCTGCCCCGTCTCACCCAGAACCTGCGCGAAGTTACGCAGAAAGAACAGGCTGAATCCAGCCAGAATCGTGGTCAGGGCGCGCAGGCCTGCGCGACCCGCGCGCATGTGGTGAATGCTGAGCGCAAGCGCCAGCAGCATCATGCCGACCAGCAGAACCGGCAGCGCCAGTTCCATCTGCAGCCGCATCCGGTATTCCAGCGCCGAAAACCCCGCCCGTTCCAGCGCCGCGATGAAACCGGGCAACTGCGCCAGCGGAATGGTGCGGACCTGCGCGAAATTGTCCCGGATCTGTTCGGGCGTCAGGTCGGTGGGCAACGCCATGCTGTCACTGAACTGCGCATCCTGTTCGGGGTTCAGGCGCGACAGATCCCAGCGCTTGATGGTGTTCAACTCCCAATGCCCGTGCCGCAGCTCGGCGCGGTCGGCCTGCAAGCGGACGGATAATCCGCGTGTCGGGTGAAAGACCAGAAAGGTCACGTCCTGCAGGATGGTGCCGGTGTCCTCGGCCTGCGCGGCATGGATCACGGTCTGGCCATCCTCATCGGCCTGCCGCAACCAGAGCCCGTCTTCGCGCAGCACGGCCGCTGTGGGCGATCTGCCCCGCAATTCAGCCTCGACGCGGTTGTATTCGCGCGCGCTGGACGCGACCAGCGGGTTCATCAGCGCGACAAACCCGATCCCGCCCACCAGCACGGCCAGCGCAGGCAGCACCATCAGACGCGGCAAGGCCATGCCGCAGGCGCGGATCACCACGAATTCGGAGCTGCGTGACCATCCCAGCCCGACCCACATCGCCGCCAGCATCAGGACCAGCGGCGCGATCTCGTAAAACCCTTCGGGCAGGTTGAGAAGCGCAAGCTGCACGATATCGCCCAGACCCGCATCGCGCTGTGCATGACGGCGCATCTGCTCGACCATGTCCAGCAGCAGCATCATGCCCAGAAACACGCCCGACACCATGGCAAAACTCACCGCAAGGCGCCGGGTCAGATAGAGCGAAAGCGTCATGTCGGGCGCAGCCTTGCCCGTATCCTCGGGTGATAACCCGAGGCCACCAGCACCATCGCCCCCACCACCAGCGCGCCCAGCCCGACGGGCACGAAGGCCAGCGCCGCCAGCCGCACATCGCGCAGCGCCACGCCAGAGACAGCATTGGCCGCAAGCTGAATGACCGCCAGTGCGACAATCGCGCCCAGCACCTGCCGCCATGCACCCAACCGGCTGAACTGGCCCAGAAACACCACCGCAAAGCCGATCATCGCGGTCACCACCGCCAGAAGCGGCTGGGCCAGGCGCGACATGAACTCGAACCGCGCCTCGGCCATCGAGATGCCCATCTCCGACAAGTCCTCGGCATGATCGGCGCGCAGTTGATATGTGGGCAATTCGCGCACATCGCTGCGCCGACCCGCCGGGCCGATCAGCCCGCCGACATCAAAGGTCAGATCGTCAAAGCCCACAGTGACCAGCCGTCCCGTATCCTCGGACAGGATCAGCGCCACACCGTCGATCATGACCAGCACCGGCCCCTGCGGCCCCGGTGCCAGCAGCGCGGATGTGGCGTTGTATTCGACCCGCGTGCCCGCCTGGCGCTGGTCGGACAGGAACACATCCAGGAGCTTGCCCTCGGGCGTGATCTCGCGCAGATAGACGGTGATGCCGCTGGCCGGTTCCAGAAACTCGCCCGCGCGCAACAGGCGCACGGTGATATTCTCGGCGATCTGGACCTGCCGTTCGGCCAGTTGCGCGCGCGACATTGGCATCAGCACATGCATCAGCGCCGACATCATCAGCGCCACGATCAGCCCGAACATCGCGACCGGCCGCAACAGGCGCGCGGGCGACATGCTCACGCCCTGCAGCACCACCATTTCATTGTCGCGCGTCAGCCGGATCGCGACATAGACAGCAGCGGCAAATCCCGCCAGCGGCAGGACCACACGGATCACATTGGGCAATGTCAGCGCCGAGAGTTCGAGGAAAACCCAGAAGCTCTGGCCATCCCCGACCAGCGTGTCGAACAGCCGCGCGGCGCGGTTGACCCAGTAGACCGAGATCAGGACAAGCGCGAAGAATGCGAAGACCGCGAGCAATTGTGTCAGCAAATAGCGGTCCAGCCGTTGCAAGAGACAGCCCTCTTTTCCCCGATGCCCCCAAGATATGGGGATCAGGGGGGGATTGAAAGCGATTCTGGAGCGCCTGCGCTGGCGGGGTTTGGGGGGCGCTGCCCCCCTTGCCCCCCCGGAGTATTTTTCGGCAAGATGAAGCTGCAGGATCAGGTGATGAAATCTGCCTGCGGCGCCAGCGGCAAGCTGCGGATGCGCTGGCCGGTCAGATCGAACAGCGCATTGGCCAGCGCAGGCATGGCCGGGGGCGTGCCGGGTTCGCCCGCGCCGCCCATATGCGGGTTGTTCTGCAGGATCGCGACCTCGATGCGCGGGGTCGTATCCATGCGCAGCGCGTCATAATCGGGGAAGTTTTCCTGATCGGCGCGGCCATCCGTGAAGGTGATCGCGCCCATCAGCGCCGCCGACAGCCCGTAGATCAGCCCCGATTCCATCTGCGTGCGCACGATGGCGTGGTCGAGCACCAGGCCCGGGTCGCAGGCCATCCAGGCGCGGGTGATGCGGATGCCGCGCGACGCCTGTTGCAGCTCGATCACCACGGCTGTGGGCGTGCCGAAGGACCATGTCATCGCCACCCCGCGCCCGGTGCCATCCGCGCGCGGCGCGTCCCAGTCCGACAGATCGCGCACTGCCTCCAGCACGCCTGCAGCCGTAGCGCTTTCCGGCGCGACATGGTCGAGGCGAAAGGCCAGCGGGTCGCGCCCGGCGGCATGGGCCAGCTCATCAATGAAGCTTTCGTGGAAGAACCCGTTGAAGCTGCTGCCGACCGCGCGCCAGAAGCCGATGGGCACATCCAGATCGGCCAGATGGCCCGCGACCCGGTAATGCGGGATCGCATAGGGCTGATCGAACGCCCCTTCGACATGGCCCTTGTCCGGCCCGCCGATATTGCGCCCCGCCAGCCGCGCGATGGCCTGCCGCGTGACCGAGGGCGCGGCGATCCGCGCATCAAACAGCGTCGCGCGCCCTGCCGCCACTGCGCCGCGCATCCGGGCGATGGCAGCGGGGCGGTAGAAATCATGGCCGATATCCTCCGCGCGCGACCAGGTCAGGCGGATCGGTGTGCCGGGCAGCATGGCCGCGATCTGCGCGGCCTGGCGGGTCACATCAGTCTCCACCCGCCGCCCGAAGCCGCCGCCCAGAAACACAGTATGCAGGGTGACGTTCTCGCGCGCGAGACCCGCCGCCTCAGCCGCGACCTTGAGGTGTTCGCGCGGGGCCTGATTGCCAACCCAGAGGGTCAGATGGCCGTCCTGCAGCCATGCTGTCGCGCCCATCGGCTCCATCGTGGTATGGGCAAGGAAGGGGACGCTGTATTCGGCCTCGATCCGGGCTGTGACCTCATCGGGGCGGCCATCATCGCGCATGGTCGAATTGGGGCGGTCCTCGAACGCCCTGGCGATGCGGTCGAACATCGCCTCGGTCGTGGCAGGCAGGGGTGACGGGGTCCAGTCGATCTGCGCGGCCTCGGCCCCTTGCATCGCGGCCCATGTGTTGCGCGCCACCACCGCGATGCCATCGCCCAGATCCAGCACATGCTCGACCCCGGGGACTGCCAGCGCGGGCGCGGGGTCGAACCCCGCCATCCCGCCGCCCAGATAGGGGCAGATGCGCACAGTCGCGCATTTCAGCCCCGGCAGGTCGATATCGGTGGAGAATTGCGCCATGCCCGTCGCCTTGGCGCGCATGTCGGTGCGGGGCAGCGAGCGGCCCAGCAGCTTCCATTCGCTTTGCGGGCGCAGGGTTGCGCGGGGCACGGGGCGGGTGGCGGCCTCTGCGGCCAGATCGCGATAATCGAGTTCGGTGCCGTCGGGCGCGATGACGCGGCCCGTCTCGGTGCGCAAGTCGTCCACCGCGACCCCCAGCCGGTCCGCCGCCACGGCCTTGAGCGCCTCACGCGCGCCGGCGCCCGCCTGGCGCATCCGGTCGAACGCATCGACGGTCGAGGTTGATCCACCGGTTACCTGCAGCCCCAGCAGACGGGTCGCCGCGCCCAGCCCCTCGGTCACGCGGCGCTGCCAGTCGGCCATCGCGTAATCCGCGACCGGCAGCGCGCCATGGGCCAGCGCGGCGTTGTAATAGGCCGCAGCGGGCGGGCCGTGCAGGACGCGGATGCTGTCCCATTCGGCATCAAGTTCCTCGGCCACAAGGGCGGCGAGCGTGGTATGCACGCCCTGCCCCATCTCGGCGCGCGGGGCGATGATGCTGATGCCGCCCTGATCGATCAGGATATAGGGGTTGAGGGTCGCGCCCTCGGCAGGCTGCAGCGGGTTCGTCACGGGGCGGCGGATCTGATAGATGCCGAAAGCCGCGCCCCCGGTGATGGCCACAGCGCCCACCAGCAGGCTGCGGCGCGTGATCTTGCGCAGAAGACTCATCCCGCGCGGCCACCATTGATGCTGCGCGCCGCGTCGTGGATCGCGGCGCGGATGGCGGAATAGGTGCCGCAGCGGCACAGATTGCCCGCCATGGCGGCATCGATATCGTCATCACTGGGGCTGGGGTTTTCGGCCAGCAATTCCGCGGCCTGCATGATCTGGCCGGACTGGCAATAGCCGCATTGCGCGACCTGATGGCGAATCCATGTCTCTTGCAGCGGCGCAAGCCGGTCGCCCCGCGCCAGCCCTTCGATCGTGGTGACATCGCCCCACAGATCGCCCAGCGTGATCTGGCACGACCGCACCGCCTGCCCGTCCACATGCACTGTGCAGGCCCCGCAAGCCGCGACCCCACAGCCGAATTTCGTGCCGGTCAGGCCCAGTTCATCACGCAGCACCCACAAAAGCGGGGTCTGGATGGGGGCGTCCGTGCTGTAGGTCGTGCCGTTCACAGTCAGTTCGGTGGACATTGGCGCGGTCGCTCCTGCCCTAGCGGTGACGGGCAGCGGCCAGGACAGCGCCATGGCCCTGTTCCTGAATCACGATGACCAGCGCCTCATCCCCCGCAGCGGTGATGCGCTGGCGAAAGGTCGAGGACCCGTCCCACGCCCCAAGCGAGCGCCAGGATGTGACGATGTTGCGATACAGGACCGAGCGGCCATTATTCTCGCCGCCATGGATATCCACACGCTCACTATCAATATAGCGCACCACATGCACATCGACCGCGTAGCGCAGCCCGTCATGTGCCACGGCTTCGATCTCGAACTGGTCATCGCCATCGGGCGTCAGGCTAAGCCGCACGGCCCCGTGGGGGTTGCGGCGCGACAGATGCTCGTTAAGCGTGCCCATCACGCTGCGCTCGGCTGAACCCTTGACCTCATCCATGCCGCCGATGATCATCTGGGGGGTATAGACAGAGGCACGCCCGCGCGCGCGCGCATAGGCTTTCTGCCGGTCGCTGAACTGGCTTTTGCCGAAACTGTCGGCCCAGCCGATGTAATCCCAGTAATCGACATGCAGCGCCAGCGCGATCACGTCATCGCGGTCGGCCAGCCGGTCCAGCAGCGCATCGGCAGGCGGACAGGCCGCGCAGCCCTGAGAGGTGAACAGCTCCACCAGGACGGGCGAGTCCTGCTGCGCCATGACTGGCGACGCAAAACCCAGTATCGCGCAAAGCGCGACCCGAAAGCGAAGTGCCAGATGCATTCATGAACCCCTGTTGAACGGCGCAGGTCGGATGTAACCATGTGCCGTGGCATGCGCCAATCAAGGATTTGAGAGTTTGCAACAGCGCGGCAAGTTGGTCACACCTGCCTGCGCGCGGCCTGTTGGGCCAATTTATTGTGCACAATGGTATACCATTTGTCGGATTCTCCTTGATTGCTGTGGGAAGATAGGAGTAAGTCAGGGTCAGGTCACACCCCATTCAATGCCTGAGGAGGCCCGTTCCCATGACGATCTTTGTTGGACAGGACAGCACCAAGACACGCAAGACGCTCAGCGCGGGCGGCGCAACCATCGCCTATTATTCGATCCCCGCAGCCGAGGCGGCGGGCCTGGGGGAGTTCTCGAAACTGCCTGCCGCGCTCAAGGTGGTGCTGGAGAACATGCTGCGGTTCGAGGATGGCAAGACGGTCACGGTCGATGACATCCGCGCCTTTTCCGACTGGGGCAAGCAGGGCGGCAGGAACCCGCGCGAGATCGCCTATCGCCCGGCCCGCGTGCTGATGCAGGATTTCACCGGCGTTCCGGCGGTGGTGGACCTTGCCGCGATGCGCGATGGCATCAAGGCACTGGGCGGCGACGCGCAGAAGATCAACCCGCTGAACCCCGTTGATCTGGTCATCGACCACAGCGTGATGATTGACGAATTCGGCAATCCGCGCGCGTTCCAGATGAATGTGGACCGCGAATATGAACGCAACATGGAGCGCTACACCTTCCTCAAATGGGGTCAGGGCGCGTTCAACAATTTCCGCGTGGTGCCGCCGGGCACCGGGATCTGCCATCAGGTGAACCTGGAATATCTGGCCCAGACTGTCTGGACCGATGAGGACCAGAATGGCGAAACCGTCGCCTACCCCGATACTCTGGTCGGCACCGACAGCCACACCACCATGGTCAACGGCATGGCCGTGCTGGGCTGGGGTGTCGGCGGGATCGAGGCCGAGGCCGCGATGCTGGGCCAGCCGATTTCCATGCTGATCCCGGAAGTGGTGGGCTTCAAGCTGACAGGCCAGATGGTCGAGGGCACCACCGGCACCGATCTGGTGCTGAAAGTGGTCGAAATGCTGCGCGCCAAGGGCGTTGTCGGCAAATTCGTCGAATTCTACGGCGAGGGGCTGGACAAGCTGCCGCTTGCCGACCGCGCGACCATCGCCAACATGGCGCCCGAATATGGCGCGACCTGCGGCTTCTTTCCCATCGATGACGAAACCCTGCGCTATCTGGAACAGACCGGGCGTGACAAGGACCGTATCGCGCTGGTCGAAGCCTATGCGAAAGAAAACGGCTTCTGGCGCGGCCCGGATTACGACCCGATCTACACCGACACGCTGGAACTGGACATGGGCACCATCGTCCCTGCCATTTCCGGCCCCAAGCGCCCGCAGGATTTCGTGGCGCTGGACAAGGCGGCCCGGACCTTTGGCGCTTACGTCAAGGGCCAGCGCGAGGGCAAGGATGCCTCGCCGAAAGAAGAGCTGCGCTGGGAAGGCGAAGGCGGCCAGCCCGAGCCTGCCTCGATCCCCGGCGATGAGGGGCACCACGCGCGTGGCTATGTGAACAACCCCGAGGGCGAGAACTACCAGCTTCATGACGGGTCCATCGTGATCGCGTCGATCACGTCCTGCACCAACACCTCGAACCCCTATGTGATGATCGGCGCGGGGCTGGTCGCGCGCAAGGCCGCTGAAAAGGGCCTGAACCGCAAGCCCTGGGTGAAAACCTCGCTCGCGCCGGGCAGCCAGGTCGTCAGCCACTATCTCGAAGCCGCGGGCCTGCAGGAAGACCTCGACAAGATCGGCTTCAATCTGGTGGGCTATGGCTGCACCACCTGCATCGGTAATTCCGGCCCGCTCGCGCCCGAGATTTCCGAGGCGATCAACAAATACGACCTGATCGGCGTGTCGGTCCTGTCGGGCAACCGCAATTTCGAAGGCCGCATCTCGCCTGATGTGCGCGCGAACTACCTCGCCTCGCCGCCTCTGGTCGTGGCCTATGCGCTGGTGGGCGACATGAATGTGGACATCACCACCGAGCCGCTGGGCAAGGACCGCGATGGCAACAATGTCTATCTGAAAGACATCTGGCCCACCCAGGCCGAGATTGCCGAACTGGTGGAGCGGACCGTCACGCGCGACGCCTTCCAGTCCAAATACGCCGACGTGTTCAAGGGCGACGAGAAATGGCAGGGGGTCGAGATCCCCGAGGCCGAGACCTATGACTGGCCCGCCAGTTCGACCTATATCCAGAACCCGCCCTATTTCCAGAACATGCCGAAAGAGCCCGGCACGATCAGCAATGTGGAAAATGCCCGTGTCCTTGCCATTCTGGGCGACATGATCACCACCGACCACATCAGCCCGGCGGGCAGCTTCAAGCAGACCACGCCCGCAGGCAAATACCTGGAGGAACGTCAGGTCCCGGTGCGCGAGTTCAACTCCTACGGCTCGCGGCGCGGCAATCACGAGGTGATGATGCGCGGCACCTTCGCCAATATTCGTATCCGCAACGAGATGCTGGACGGGGTCGAGGGCGGCTATACCAAGGGGCCGGATGGGCAGCAGACCTCGATCTATGACGCGGCCATGGCCTATCAGGACGCAGGCAGCCCGCTGGTGATCTTCGGCGGCAAGGAATATGGCGCAGGCTCTTCGCGCGACTGGGCGGCCAAAGGCACCTCGCTTCTGGGCGTCAAGGCGGTGATCGCCGAAAGCTTCGAGCGTATCCACCGTTCCAACCTTGTCGGCATGGGCGTCATCCCGTTCGAGTTCACGGGCGGTGACACCCGCAAATCGCTGGGGCTGACCGGGGATGAGACTGTGTCGATCACAGGCCTGGAGGGCGATCTGAAACCGCTCTCCGAAGTGCCCTGCACGATCACCTATGCCGATGGCACGGAAAAGTCGATCACGCTGAAATGCCGGATCGATACCGCGATCGAGAAGGAATATGTCGAACATGTCGGCGTGCTGCACTATGTGCTGCGCGATCTGGCCGGGGCGGCGTGAGCCGACCTGTCATCCTGATCACGGGTGGCGCGCGCGGCATCGGGCGCGCCACCGCCGAGGCGCTGGCCCCTGACCACGCCATCGCCCTGACCTACCGAACCGCGGCCGATGAGGCCGCGGTTTTTCGTTGCGCCCATCCTGACAGCCTGATCCTGCAGGCCGATCTTGCCCGGCTGGACGCCCCTGCCCTGATCGCGGCCATCATCGCACAGTTCGGACGGCTGGACGGGATCGTGAACAATGCCGGGCTGATCGCCGAGGAACCCCCGCTGCCGGGATTCGACATGGCCCGCGCGCAGCAGATCCTGAATGTGAACACGCTGGCGCCCATGGCGATCCTCAGCGCGGCGCTTCCGCATCTTGCGGCGGGCGCGTCCGTCGTCAACATCACCAGCATAAATGCCCGCTTTCCGCCCATGGGCGCGCCCGTCTATGGCGCCAGCAAGGCCGCGCTGGAAAACCTGACCATCGCCTGCGCCAAGACGCTGGGGCCGCGCGGCATCCGCGTCAATGCCGTGTCACCCGGCGCGGTCGAGCGCGCCCTTGCGCCACGCCCGCCCGACCTGATCCGCCGCTTCACGGATGAAACGGCGCTGGGGCGGCTTGCGCTGCAGGACGAAATCGCCAGCGCGGTACGCTTCCTGCTCTCCCCTGCCGCCAGCGGGATCACCGGCACAGTGCTGGAGGTATCGGCAGGCTACCGGCTCTGACCGCTGGCTTGTGATCCGCACGCAGTTGACGCGCGGGCGGGGCATGGTAATCGGGTGGGAAAACGGAGCATCGCGCCCATGTCCACCCGCGTCATAGCCCTTGTCTTTCTGGCCTTCACGCTGGGCCTTATCATTATGGCTCAAGTCACATGACTCCTGCGCAGGCCGCTGCCTTTAGTCGGCGCAAACCGGTCGCTTCTGCTACACCATGTCGAGTTCGCGCCACAGTTACCCCCGAACATGTGAACAGCACGGCATCCGAGGTTTGACGCCCCGCAGGCCAACGACCGGAATACGGCTGCAGAAGACCGGTCCTGTCAGCCTTGTGTGCCCGCAGCCGCTTTTCTGATGCGCCGGATATGGGCCCGCACACCGAATTTCCAGAACTGTCGGAGAAAAAGGGATATTGGCATCAACCTTCTGTACTTGAGTACAAATGATATCTTCCTGGCGTTATTATTACGCAGATTGACCCCGTCATGTTGCCTGGCAATGGCAATGGCCGTCGGCGCGAATCCAATCTTCTCGCCGACCAGAAGCACTTCGAGAGCGAGGGCACGATCCTCTGAAACGAACAGTTTTTCATCAAATCCTCCAACCTGCTGAAACAATCTCTTCTCGATCAACAGATTTATTCCGCCAGTGCCTGGGTTTTTTCGTAGCAGATATGAAACCGTCATCGTCTCAGGCGTTAAATTTTCTTGTTCTGAAAGAATGTCATTTCTGGATTGAAGAATTCGTCCATATACGCATCTTGTCGAACTCTCGTGCAGAGTCTTGCTTGCTTCCTGCAGAAACTCCAGGTCCCACCAGTCATCATCATCCAGAAACGCCAAATGCGTCCCTGTTGACTGGTTTGCACCGATATTCCTTGCCCCCGAGGGCCCGATCCGTGGCTTTGACCTGTGTATGGTCACGCCTTCAGGAAGCTCTGTAGGCTGAACCGGGAATTCGCCGTTATCTACAACGATTATCTCCTTGGGGCGAAGCGATTGATTTGCTGCCGAGCATATCGCAATCTTCAAATACGCCCAGGGACGATCGCATGTAGGAATAATGACAGAAACTGAAAATTTGGTCTTTTCTGCGTCAGCCCCATCTGATGTGTTTTCGTCAGACACTTGAGTCATGTCTTGCCTTTTCTGATGAATGCCACACCAACCCCGACGCGTGACACTACATATCCTGAATTCGGTTCACCCTGCATGTGCCAGCGTTGTATAAAAATGTCTTGGCGAAGAATCGGCCCCCTTGACGTGCTCTGCTTGATCAGAGCCATGCCAGTTTGGTTAACTAAATGCCTTTCCAGCACGATATTCCCCAAGCCGGAGCAAAGCATGCTCTGCTTGCAAAACGAATTTCGTACCCGGTCTGCCACGGATTGATGCCACCTGCCCCTCGTGTGCAATCCTTTGCGCTGCGTAACAGATAAACAATGCATCTGGTTCGACAAGGCCTAGTGTGGAGCGCTCCACAATATCAGGTCGCTCACAAATGAAGTCCAGCCAGCGCCTGCCGCTACCGCGCTGAGCCTCACTCAGATGGAAATGTAGCAGATCGAATAAAGGGCACCCTTCGGCACGAAATCGATCAAGATCGATCACGCGCAAACTGTCATCATGGCAAAGAAAATTCTCCCTATGTAGGTCGCCGTGTGTAGGTCCGGACGGAAGTTCGATGCTTTCCACAGCTGCCCTGAGCCGGTTGTACACAGGTGCGTCGCCTGAAAGGATCCACTCCAGCGTGTCTATCGGCAATAGCGAAGATGCAGGATGGCGGAGCCCCGCTTCCAAAGACCTTCGTACCAGTCTTGTCGCAAATCGACTCAGCGCTCCGACATCCGAAGCAGGCAGCTGCCGAGCCGCCGGAGCCACCAGCAAACGAAACCGACTGAAGGTTACCGGCAAAAGAATCCTGCCCCAGACCTGAGATCGAGCAGCAGACGCATAGCCGGTCTTCTCTCTCGCAAACATGAGGGGCGCGCCGCGACCATGAAACCATTTGAAGGCAAGCGGCCCTGCCACGATCACGATAGCTCCATTGCCTCGAATAAATGTGACGGTCATTGTCCGTTAATTTCACCTTTTTCATCTTCAGCTTTCACCTCCTGCATTGCTACACACGCCGGGTATTTGATGCCACCTCTTGTTCGTGCGATCAGTCGTGGCCTGCGCGCCAGCATCGCAGCGCCGATCACCAGCTTGCAACGCCCGGCCCCTTCGTGTCACTTACATCAAACGACGCGCATCACCGCACAGGTAAGCCCAATGTCCACCCGCATCATCGCCCTTGTCTTTCTGGCCTTCACACTCGGGTTCATCATCCTGATGGCCTCGGTCACGTTTTTCGTGCGTGAACCGCTGCCCATCGTCGGAGCGAATCAGACGCTTTTGCTGCACACAGTCGAGATCGAGCCCCAGATCCGCAGCGCCGTGGCCATCGACGGCGGCTACCGTGTGGATCTGACCGTCGAGCATGACACCAGCCAGGCGCCCGAGGTCCTGCTGCGCCCTGCAGGCGGCCAGCCCATCCCGCTCGATACCGGCACGGACAGCAGTGGCGCATGGTCCGGCAGCGGCCAATTGACCCGTCCGGGCCGCTGGGAACTGGTGCTGACCGAGGGCACGACGCGCGAGGTCATGCAGTTCATCACCCGCGAGTGAACCGCCGCGCCCGACCATCGTTTCGCAGGAACATCCCAACGATCACCTGAACAGCAGTGCACTGGGCAGATGAACGCTATATCAGGGGGCTGGCCCATCCCTGTCTTTCACGAATTGAGACAGACCGCTTTCGCACACGATCTTGACCCCAAAGGGCATTTTCTCGACACCTGCAACAAGGCCCATCGCCAGGCGATGACGACCATTGGGACCCCAGAAGACCACGCCCGAAGGATCCCATGATGCGCGCACCACATTCCACCGCCTGGAACTGAATCCGTCCCTCTGCACAGTCTCGAAAATCCTGTCGAGCTTTTCATACCTCGCCGCAAGATGTTCGAGAGTGCGCGCGTCCGCCGAGGGTTTGCCATCGACGATCTTGCGTTTGTAATTCTGATACACCGGTGTTTTTTCCCATGGCAGACCATCTATCCAGCGCAGGCGGC
>PWWF01000436.1 GCA_003561595.1 Paracoccaceae bacterium
CTCGATCGTGGCCTTGTCCGCCTTGGGCCCCACCAGCATCCCGTAGCCGCCAGAGCCATGGACCTCCTTGACCACCAGTTCGGCCAGATTTTCCTGCACATATTTCAGATCATCGGGCTTGGCGCATTGCCATGTCGGCACATTTTCCAGAATCGGCGCCTCGCCCAGATAGAAACGCACCATTTCCGGCACATAGGTATAGATCGCCTTGTCATCGGCCACGCCCGCCCCCGGCGCCGAGCAGATATTCACCCCGCCAGACCGGTAGACATTCATCAATCCCGGCACCCCAAGCGTGCTGTCAGGGCGGAAACATAACGGGTCAAGGAAGGCGTCATCGATCCGGCGATAGATCACATCAACCTTTTTCGGCCCCTGCGTGGTGCGCATCCAGCAGAAATCGCCCTCGACAAACAGGTCCTGCCCCTCGACCAGTTCCACCCCCATCAGATCGGCCAGAAAGCTGTGCTCGTAATAGGCGGAATTGAAATGCCCCGGTGTCAGGATCACGATATTGGGTTCACCATCGCATTTCGCCGGCGCGACAGAGGCAAGCGTGCGTTTCAGCAGGCGCGCATAATTTTCCACCGGCGCCACGCGGTTTTCCTGAAACAGATGCGGGAACATCCGCATCATCACCTCGCGGTTTTCCAGCATGTAGGACACCCCGGAGGGCGTGCGGCAATTGTCTTCCAGCACATAGAACTGATCCGCGCCCGTGCGCACCAGATCAATCCCCACGATATGGCTGAACACCCCCAGCGGCGGGCGGAACCCGGCAACGGGGATCTCGTAGGCCTCATTGCGATAGACCAGATCGGCGGGGATACGGCCCGCGCGGATGATCTCGCCACGGTCATAGACATCGGACAGGAACGCATTGAGCGCGCGGGCGCGCTGCTTGATCCCGCGCTCCAGCCGGCGCCATTCATCGGCGGCAAAGACGCGCGGAAACATGTCGAACGGGATCAGACGGTCCGGATCGCCCCCTTCGCCATAAACCGCGAATGTGATGCCAAAGCGGCGGAACAGCTCTTCGGCCTCGGCCTGCTTGAAGGCGCGGAACTCGGTCGGCATGTTCTGATACCAGCCTTCGAGCATCTGGTAAGGCGCGCGCAACCCCTTGGCATCATACATTTCGTTGAAAAAGGTGTCCGGCATCGGCGACCTCCCAATTTTTCTTCATCAAAGACGGGTCTGTGGGGAATGTAAAGCGCAGGCAGAGACCTTGCCCAAAATAGAGGCAGCGCCACAGCCGCAGGGTTAACCCGATTTTCAGCTCGCCGCGTCAGTCTGCAGCAGATGGAGGGTTTGAGGGAACGGCATGGCCACCGCGCTTGAGACCCCCGCGATCACGGTCATCCTGCCCTGCCGCGATCTGGAAGCGCAGATCGGCACGGCAATCGCCTCGCTGCGCGCGCAAAGCTTCCCGGCGTTCGAGGCGCTGGTGATCGATGACGGCTCCAGCGACGGCACCCGCGCTGCCGCGCAACGCGCGATTGCCGGGGATTGCCGGTTCACGCTGATCGCCACGCCCCCGGCAGGATTGTCGGTCGCACGCAATATCGGGCTGGACCGGGCGCGCGGGGCCTGCATCGCCTTTCTGGACGGCGATGACAGCTATGCCCCCGATTTCCTGCGCGCGCATCACCGCGAACTGACAACGCAGGCCAGCCCCTGGACGGCCTGTGCCATCACGCTGGTCGGGGGCAGCCGTGTCCCGCATTCCGCCATCCATGGCGCGCCCGTGCCGCAGGGCGGGCCGCGCTGGCTGCCGCTGTGGGATGCCTGCGATGTGGCCACGCTATTTCCCTCGGCCTGGAACAAGCTTTATCGGCGCGAGTTCATCGGCGCGCTGCGGTTCCGCCCCGGCGCGCTTTACGAGGATCAGCCCTTCTACTGGCAGCTGGCCTGCCGCGCGCGGCGCATCCGCTACCTGCCGCAGCCGCTTTATCACTACTGCCATGGGCGCGCGGGACAGATCACTGTGCGCGGCGATGGCGCGGCGCTCCAACATCTCGACCGGCTGCGCGAGGTGGTCGAAACGGTGCGCGCCACCGGCCTGACCCGGCAGCGCGAAGGACTGTCGCGGCTGGCCACCCGCGCAGTTGATGAACGCTTGGCCCACATCACGGACCCGTCGCTGCGCAGGGCGTTCCTGAGCCAAGCGCGCGCGCTGTTTGTGCAAGAGCGCTGGCGCTGGCGCCCCACCCCGGACATCACGCCCGGCCCCGCCCCCATGCTGGACCCGCAGATGCGGCTGAGCGTGATCGTCGCGGGCCCGATGACCAATGCGACCCGCACAGCCCTGCAGGCGCAAACCCTGCCCTTGGCCGAGGTGATCGACGGCCCGCCCGACGCCGCACTTTCATGCGCGTCTTGGGCTGCCAGTGAATGGGTCGCAATCCTGCAACCGGGCGACTGCCCGGCCCCTGACTGGGCGGCGAGATGCCTGTATGCCGCGCGCGATGAGGCGGACGCCCTGATCGTCACCGCCTGCCTGCAAACGGGCGCATGGCACGGGCATGACAGCGGCATCGCCATGCCGGGCGCGGCACCGCTGATCGCCGCCGATCTGTCGGGGCTGATCCTGCGCCGCCGCGCGATCCCTTGCGTGGACAGCATGGCCCTGCCGCCTCGCATCGCGGCCACCCTGCTGGCCGCGCGCATGACCGCCAAGGGCCGCGCGCGGATCGTGGCGCGGCCCCTGATGACCCTTGCACCGCGCCCGGCAATCCCCCTTTCACGGCTGGCCGAAGCGCTTGGCGCGCAGCGCACCCTGCCCCCGATAGACAGCGCGCGCGTCTTCGCGCATCTGGCGCAATGCCAGCTTGCCGCCGCCCCCACTCGTCCGCAGCGCTACAAGATCGCGCTGCAGGCGGGGTTTGCCCGGTGGCGCGCCGGGTTGCCGCGCACCCGTTTGGGCCCGCATGTCGGCCCCTATCTGACCGCCGCTCTGGCCGGATTGCCGGGCTGAAAGCCGTCAGAACAGCGCAGGCCGCGTCCAGAAAAACCGCTTGCGCAGCTTTTCATTGCTGGCCGCATTGCACGCGCGCACCTGCACCAGTTGCGCGGGGCTCAGGCGCAGGCGCGCCCTGTCCCGTACCAGCGGCGACAGGCAGCGCAATGCCACGCGCTGCAGCGGATGCGCCCGGCCCGATTGCGTATGCACCGGCAACACCCTGTTCAGCAGCCGCCGCAGCGCAATCTCGCCCACCGAGAGCGCCGTATTCGCGCGCGCAGGGCGCGTCAGCCCCGCCGCCTCTATCCCGGCAGCGGCACAGAAATCGGCCAACAGATCACCCCCTTCCAGCGCATCGGGCACCATCAGCCGGACATGCAGCCGCGCACGCCCGACGCCCTCCACCCAGGGCTTCACCCCGCGCCAAAGATCCAGCCGCGCACGCGCCGCCAGATGAGTCGCGAAATCATGGGTCGCGCCCCGGCGCACGGCCTCGGAATAGCTGCTGGTCAGCAAGTCCTCCTGCGGGCGCAGATAGACCAGATACTGCACTTCGGAAAACCGCGCGGTCAGAAAGCGGTCAAGCGCCGCAATCCGCTCAGGCGTCGTCAGCCAGGCATGGATATGCTCGCTCGAAGCGATAAAGCGCGGCAGGTCTGTGTCGCGCAGCAGCCCGTCCATCCAGTCTGCATAGCGGC
>PWWF01000149.1 GCA_003561595.1 Paracoccaceae bacterium
CAGAACTGTCCGAACGCTACCCGTCACGCGAGGTGCTGATCGGTGCGGATCTGGATTTCTGGTTTGCGGGCTGGAATTACGGCATGCGCGTGGGCGGAGAGGTCACGCCCGAGACCCTCGCGCCCTTCGGGATTCCGGTCTATGAGCTGACCGAAAGCTGCATCCATATCATGGACCGCTACGGCATCGCGATTGATGACATGTTCACCGATATCCGCAATCTGGGCGCGATCTTCGCTGAAGATGACCGCGCCGAGGAACTGATTTCCGGGTGGCAAGGCGAGTTGGATGAGATCACGGCCACGATCCCCGAAGGCGAGCCCCTGCGCGTTTTCGTGTACGATTCCGGCGAGGACACGCCCTTCACTGCGGGCCGCTATGCCATGCCCACCGCCATGATCGAGGCCGCGGGCGGGCGCAACATCATGGATGATGTCGCATCGAGCTGGACCCGCGTCGCCTGGGAGCCTGTGGTCGAACGCAATCCCGAAATCATCATCATCGTGAATTACGGCGAAGTGACGGCAGAGCAGAAGATGGATTTCATGCGCAGCAACCCGGCCTTTGCCGAGATTGACGCAGTTCAGAACGACCGCTTTGTCGTGCTGGAATATGTCGAGGCGACACCCGGCCCGCGCAATATCCGCGCTGTGCGCGCACTTGCCGAGGCTTTCCACGGGGAATGAGCATGCGCACCACCCCCAACCCGGAAACCGCGGCTCCGGCGCTTGCTGCGCGCGTGCCTTTCATCGCACGCCCTGTGCGGCAGGGGCTGTGGGGGTTGGGGATCGTTGCGCTGATCCTGTCGATTTCGGCGGCCGTCAGCATAGGCGCTGTGCCCATTCCGCTGGGGACTGTCTGGGGCGTGATCCTGGACCGGGTTGCGCCCGGTCTGGTTTCGCCTGAATGGTCGGCAGGCCGCGCCGCAATCGTGTGGGAGATCCGTCTGCCGCGCGCGCTGCTGGCGGCGCTGGTGGGCGCTGGTCTGGCGCTGGTCGGGGCCGTGCTGCAATCGGTCACGCGCAACCCGCTGGCCGACCCGCATCTTCTGGGCATCTCGTCCGGGGCGGCGTTCGGGGCGATCCTTGCGCTTTTGCATACAGGCATGTTTCTGGGGCTGGCCACAGTTCCGCTGCTGGCCTTTGTCGGCGCGCTTTGCTCGACCCTTCTGGTGCTGGCCGTGGCGAGTTTTGCACAGGCCACCAGCGCAGACCGGCTGGTGCTGACCGGGGTGGCCGTGTCCTTTATCGTCATGGCGCTTGCCAATGTGCTGATCTTCATGGGCGATCCGCGCGCGGCCCATACGGTCGTCTTCTGGATGCTGGGCGGGCTGGGGCGGGCACAATGGGCGCATCTTATCTGGCCCTTGATTATCCTCACGGGTGCGGCGCTTTATTTCAGGGCTGTGGCAGGCGCGCTCAACGCCATGATCATCGGGGATGAAACAGCATCGACCCTTGGCATCCCCATCGCGCGCTTCAGGCTGACCGTGTTCGTGGTCGCGGCGCTTGTCACGGGGGTCATGGTGGCCTTTTCCGGCGTGATCGGCTTTGTCGGCCTGATGATCCCGCATATCGTGCGCATGATCGTGGGCGGTGACAATGCGCGCGTGCTGCCCGCAGCGATGCTAGTGGGCGCGATTTTCCTTGTCTGGGCCGATATCGTCGCGCGCACGATCCTGCGACCCGAGGACATGCCCATCGGCATCGTCACGGGCCTGATCGGCGGGGTGTTCTTTGTCTGGCTGCTGCGACGGCGACGCATGTCCGCCTGACAAACGCGATCCATTTCAGCCGGGATTCTGGTTCCTGATGAAAGGCAATTTGCCCTCAGCAACGGTATTCACCCGAACACCGACTGCCGGAACAACCGGCCGCGCTGGTGTATGGTGCTCTTCCCGATTGTCCGGGGGCTATTCCCCGATGCTCCAAGGCAGGTCGCCGCATGAAAACATGCAAATATGGTGTCACAATTGGTCGCAGGCGGGCAGGTAGCGCGTGCTGCAGCTTGAGCGCGGGCTGCGTCTGGGGCAGGCTTGCTCACGTTGAAAGGTATAATCACTCGCGAGGGGAAATCATGACACGTTTTGACATATCGCGGCGGCATCTGATGCAGATGGGTCTGGGCGGCGTCGGTGCGATGGCACTGGGCGCGCGCGGGGTTATGGCGCAGGAGACATCAGTTGCGTTGCAGCTATCATGGCTGCATTCGGTGCAGTTCGCCGGCAGCTATATCGCCGATGAACGCGGGTTCTGGGCAGATCGTGGCCTGTCCGTGCGGCTTGACGCCGGGGGGCCAAACGCGCCGGTTGAGCCGCCGGTTGTGACCGGAAACGCGCTGGTCGGCATCTCGGCAGCCGATTACACAGCCTCTGCCGTGCAGGAAGGGGCGCCTTTCAGGATCATCGGTGTCGCCATGCAGAACAACCCCTTCGCCATCGCGTCGCTGCCCGACAACCCGGTCAATGAGCCGAAGGACATGGAAGGCAAGCGCATCGGGATGCCGCTTGCGAACATGCCGGTGCTGCAGACGCTTGCAACCCTGAATGACGTGGATATCGACCGAATCGAGGTCATCCCGACGCAATATGACGCCGCGCCCCTTGTCGCGGGCCAGGTCGATTGCCTGCTGTGCTGGTCGACCGATCTGCCCATCGCGATGTATGTGCAGGGCATCGACTCGGTCACCATGCTGATGGCCGATTTCGGCTACACGCTGCATTCGCAGACCTATATCGCCACCGAGGACAGCCTGGCCAACCGCCGCGCCGATCTGGTCGCGCTGATGGCGGGCGAGGTCATGGGCTGGGAAGAATACCGCCGCGATCTGGATGCCGCCACCGACCTGACGCTGGCGCGTTTCCCGGATGCCGGGCTTGACCGGCCCACGCAGATCGAACAGGCGCGGCGACAGGTGCCGCTGATGTTCTCGGACCTGACCGATGCCAATGGCTTTGGCTGGTGGACGGATGACACGGTTGCCCGGAATATCGAGACACTGGCGCTTCTGGGTATGCCCGTCGACGCCGCATTGTGGGACCGCTCCATCCTGGAAGAGGTGCATGGCTGAGGCCATGTCCCCGCCCGGCCCCGACATCATCTGCACCGAAGTTGCCAAGACATTCGGTGACGCCCCCGCACAGGTCGAGGCCGTGGCGCCCTTGTCGCTGACATTCGCGGGCGGGCAGATGACCGCGTTGGTCGGCCCCTCGGGCTGCGGGAAATCCACGCTCTTGCGGATGATCGCGGGGCTGGAGCCGCCGAGCGAGGGCGCGATCCGCATGGGTGACGAAAGCCCCCAGGCGATGCAGCGCAAGGGCGCCCTTGCCATGGCGTTTCAGGATGCCTCGCTGCTGCCATGGCGCTCGGTGCAGGGCAATGTCGCGCTGGCCCGCAAGCTGGCGCGGCAGGACGCAGACCCTGATGCCGTGGCGGGGATGATTGCGCGCGTGGGCCTTGCCGGGTTCGAACAGGCCCGCCCGGCAGAGCTGTCGGGTGGGATGCGCCAGCGCGTGGCCATCGCGCGCTGTCTGGTCACGCAGCCGCGCATCCTGCTCTTGGATGAGCCCTTTGGCGCGGTCGATGAACTGACCCGAGCGCGGCTGAATGTGGAACTGCCGCCGCTATGGCAGGCCAGCGCCACCACCTGCGTGATGGTCACGCATTCGGTACGCGAGGCCGTGGCGCTGGCAGATCGCGTCATCGTCTTTTCCAGCCGTCCCGCGCGTGTTGTGGGCGACATTGCCGTTCCGGATGCATCGCGCAGCGACCGGGTTGCGCAGCTTGCCCTTGTCGATCAGGTGTCTGCGGCGCTGTCCCGGGGCTGGGACGAAACCGGACCCGAGGCGCGGCAGGCCGCGCAATGACGGCGCAGGCCCGGCATGATCTGGCACGCCAGGCGCTGGGTGTGCTGGCTGTGCTGCTGCTGTGGCACCTTGCGGCGCAGGCGGTTCTTGGCAGCTACATGCTGTCCGGGCCGGTGGCTGTGGCCACCTATCTGGCCGAGCATCACGCGCTGATCGGCCGCGCGCTCTGGGTGACTGTGCAGAACGCGGGCTGGGGCTTTCTGGCGGGCAATCTGGCGGCGATACTGCTTGTGCTTGTCGTGGCGCTCTTGCCGCGGATGCGGGTCATCGTGGCAGCCATCGCGCTGGTGGTGTTCTGTCTGCCGCTGGTCGCCACGGGTCCGGTGCTGCGGGTGCTCTACGGGCCGGGACCGGGGCCGCAGATCACGCTGGCCGCACTTTCGGTCTATTACACCACCTTCATTCCGCTGCTGGTGGGGCTGCGCGCCGCCCCTGCAAGCTGGTTCGATCTGATGCGGCTTTACGGGCGGGGGGCCTGGACCACCTTTGTGCAGGTGCGGCTGATGGCGGCCCTGCCCTATCTGATGGCCGGGCTGCAGATCGCGGCCCCGGCGGCGTTTCTGGGCGCGATGGTGGGCGAGTTCACGGGCGCTGAGCGTGGCATGGGCGTGCTGAGTATCCGCGCGATGCGTGCGCTTGATGTCGATGCGACCTGGGCCATCGCGCTGGTGGCTGCGGCCGTGTCGATGCTGGCCTATGGCGCGGTCGGTGCGCTGGCGCGTCGCCTGTCGCATGGGCGCCCCGATATTCTGATGGCGACGGCCCCGGAACGGGCGCGCGGCAATGCGATGCTGCGGGGCGCGGGGCTGGCGGGCGTCACGCTTCTGGTGGTGCTGGCGCTGTGGTGGGTCGCGATGGAGGCCTTCGATCTGAGCCGTTTCTTTGCCAAGCGCCCCGATGATCTGTGGCGCTTCCTTGTCACCGCACCGGGGGCCGAGGGCAATCGCGCCGCCCTGTGGGCCGCGTCATCCCAGACGCTTGTGCAGGTGGTGCCGGGCTATCTGGCCGGGCTGGCGCTGGGGGCAGTGCTGGCAATGGTGCTGGTGCTGGTGCCGTGGCTGGCCGGGGCCGTACTGCCGCTGGCGATTGCGCTGCGCTCGGTCCCCATCGTGACCACTGCGCCGTTGATCGTGCTTGCCTTGGGGCGCGGATCGGCAGGAACGATCACGATTGTTGCGGTCATGACCTTCTTTCCCGCATTGGTGGCCTGCATACAGGGGTTGCGGCAGGCACCGGGACAGGCCCTCGACATGATGCGGATTTACGCGACCTCGCCCCTGATGCGGCTGTGGCACGCGCAGATCCCGGCCATGCTGCCCGCCTTCTTTGCGGCTGCGCGGATGTCGGTCCCGGCAGCGGTTCTGGCCGTGACAGTTGCGGAATGGCTGGCCACCGGGCGCGGGCTGGGGGCGCTGATGGCAATGACCGCCTCGACCTCGAATTACAACATGCTCTGGGCGGCCATCGTGGTGGTGGCGGCCGGGTCCTGTCTGGGCTACGCGCTGGTGGCCTGGCTGGAACGCGCCGTATTCTCGCGGGTCGCGCCGGAACAATTGAGGGGCTAGGTCATGGAAGCTGCATTCGCGATCCCGGGGGATCTGAACACCCGCACGGGCGGATATATCTATGAACGCCGGCTGCTGGAATCCCTGAACGAGATCGGCCAACCCACGCGGCATGTGCCGCTCATCACCTCCTGGCCGCACCCCACGCCAGAGGCCGAGGCCGATCTGGCCCAGGCATTGGCCGCGTTGCCCGCGGGCATGCCGCTGATCCTTGATGGGCTGGTCTTTGGCGCGATGGACACGGATATGCTGGCCCGCGCACAGCGCCCGGTGATCGCGATGCTGCATCATCCGCTGGGGCTGGAGGCCGGGTTGCCGCGCGACCGCGCCGAGGCGCTGATCGCACGCGAGACCGCCAATCTGCGCCATGCGGCGCATGTGGTCGTGCCCTCGCCGCATACACGCGAGATACTGGTGGCGCAATTCGGGGTCGCGCCGGAACGGATTTCGATTGCGCTGCCGGGGTTTGACCGCCCGCCGCAGGGCAATCCAGTGGACAAGGCGACCCCCCCGCTGATCCTGTCTGTCGGGATCATCTGCGCCCGCAAGGGCCATGACATCCTGCTCGATGCATTGGCGCGCGTGGCGCATCTGGACTGGACCTGTTCGATCGTCGGGCTGACTCATGATGAGGGGGTTCTTCAGGCGCTGCTGGCCCAGCGCGCGCAGTTGCAACTGGAACACCGTGTAACATTCGAGGGGGTCGTCCCGAATGCGCGGCTGGATCAGCTTTATCGGCAGGCGACACTCTTCGCACTGGCCACCCGCTATGAAGGATACGGGCTGGTACTGAGCGAGGCGCAGCTTTACGGCCTGCCGATCCTGTCCTGTGCCGTGGGTGCCGTGCCCCAGACCGTGCCCGATGGCGCTGCATTGCTGACACCGCCCGATGATCCTGCAGCCTTTGCTGCAGGTCTGGACCGGCTGCTGACCGACGTGGCAGAGCGCAGGCGCCTTGCCGCAGAGAGCGCGCAGCGCGGGATCGCCCTGCCCCATTGGCACGACACAGCGCGCGTGATGCATCAGGTAGTGCAGCATGTGGCAGCGCCTGGGGTGTGACGGCATTTTGGGATGCGCACCGGGCGTCGGGGGCAATTTGGTGATCGAGAAGGGCAATGCGGCCGTGATCTGAGCAGAGCTTGCCGCGAGGCGCATCTGCCAATGCTGCCACATCTGCCGCCGTAGATATGGAAGTACCGACAAGACCGCCGATCCGGATACCGGCGATGTCATCAAATTACTGGCGCATTCTTCCCTATCTCGGCTAACAAGACGGCATGACACGCGCCAGCTCCGGTTCCTATATCGCCCGTATCAGGGGCGCATTGCCCAGTCTGCACCCCAGCGAGCGGCGGCTCGCTGAAACGATCCTGTCCTTTCCCGGCGAGATCGCCAGCTATTCGGCAACCGAGCTTGCGCAACTGGCCAATGTATCGAATGCGACAGTCACACGGTTTGTGCGCCGCCTGGGATACGAGAATTTCGATCAGGCGCGGCATGCAGCGCGCGCGACCCAGCAGGCCGGGGCGGCTGTATTTCGCGTGTCGCCCAGCGATCAGGGGCCAGAGGCCGCGCTGATGGCGCAGATCGCGCAGGGGCGGCAGAATGTCGAAAACAGCTTTGCCGCGATCTCTCTGGCCGAGATTGACGATCTGGCCGATGCGATCCTGCGGGCGCCACGGGTCTGGATCATCGGGTTTCGCACGGCGCAGGCCTTTGCCTTTTATCTGGGCGCGCAGATCGGACAGATCGTGCCCAATGTGACCGTCCTGCCGATGGCAGGACAGACGCTGGCCGAATGCCTTGGCAGTATGTCAAAGGGGGATGTGGTCATCTTGTTCGCGCTGCGGCGCACTGTGCGTCAATTGCCCGCGATTTGCCGCGAGCTGCGCCAGACCCCGGCGCGGGCGGCGCTGATCAGCGATGTGACCGCGCAACCGGGGGCCGATCTGTCGCAATTCGAGGCGGAGCTTGCGCCGCAATGGCGCCTGCGCGTGCAGACAACAGCGCCCGGCCCGCTGTTCAACCATGCCGCCGTTCTGACTCTGTGCCACATCCTGGCCACCCGCGCGCTGGAACGGTCTGGTCAGGGCGGGCGCAAGCGCCTTCTGGCCATCGAAGCGCTGCATGATTCGCTGGATGAGTTCTGATTTCAGCGCTTTCAAAGCGCCCGATCTGTAGTCAATCACGGTCTGTTCCGCCCAAAATTGCGTCTGTTCCGGGGGCAATCTCGATTAAATCGACGTGAAAATAATTTTTCATGTTAATCACTCAGGAAAATTGTGTACCGCTGGATTTGCCGAAACAGGCCGTCCGACACTCCAACTCCTGAGGTACAACGATGACCTTCAATTTCCGTCTTTCCGCGCTTGCCGCGTCTGTCGCAATTGCCCTGCCCGCCGTCACACAGGCGCAGGTGCTGCAAATCAACTCCTCTCTGCCCGATGGCAGCTTCGCCCATGCGTTCCTGCTGGAATTCAAGGATAGGGTCGAGGAAGAGCTGCCCGACATGGATGTGCAGATCTTCATGGGCAACACGCTCGGATCTGAAGAAGATGTGCTGCAGGGGCTTGGCTTTGGCACGCATCATGCGTCCCTGTCCGCATCGGCTGTTGTTCAGATCAACCCCCGAACGGCTGTGTTCGATCTGCCCTATCTGTTCGAAAATCGCGACAAGGTGCAGGAATTCGCGGCCTCGCCCGCCTTTGATCTGCTGTCAGAAGGATTCGAGGGGCAAGGGATTGTCCTGTCGGCCCTTTGGGACAATGGCTTTCGCGTGATCACGAACAAGGTGCGCCCGATCGTCACGCCAGATGACATGACCGGCATGCGCATCCGCACCCCCACCAACCGCCAGCGCGTCGCGATGTTCAACACGCTGGGCGCGAATGCCACGCCGCTGTCCTTTGGCGAGGTGTATTCCGGCCTCGATCAGGGCGTGATCGACGGGCAGGAGAACCCCGCGCAGATCGCCGACAGTGCCCGCTTCTATGAAGTGCAGGACTACATGTCGCTGTCCAACCATGTCTATCTGCCCACCTTCATGCTGTTCGGCGAACCGTGGCTGGACGCCCAGCCCCCCGAAGTACGCGAGACGGTGCTGCGCATCGCGGCGGAAACCGCCCCCTGGACCTTTGAATGGGGCGAGGAAACCGACGCGCGCATCCTGGAAGAGCTGTCGGACAAGATTGCCATCAATGAGGTTGATTTCGAAGCCTTTCAGGCCGCAGCGCTGCCGCTCTATGACGATCCGCTTTTCGTGGATGCCATCGGCGAGGACATGATCGCTGTCACCCGCGAGGTGCTAGGCCTCGACTAAGCGCATAAGGGTCTTGCGTCACCGGCGCAAGGCCCTGCCCTCCTTATCCGCGCCCCGCTTGCAGGAGAATGTGATGGACAGCCTTGGAAAGATCGTGCTCCGGCTCGACCGGCTGATGTGCCGCGCACTGGATATCTTCACGATAACAGTGGCCGGTATCTTGTTGATCCTCTTGAATTATGCCGTGTTCGCGCGGTTCGTTATGAACCGCTCCGCATCCTGGAGTGAGGAACTGCCCGCCCATATCCTTGCCATGCTGACCTTTATCGGCGCGGCCTATCTGACCCGCACGAACGAGCATCTGGGCTTCGACTCCGTTGCCCGCAGTCTGAATCTGGGGGCGCAGCGCGTGCTGGCCTGCATCAACCAGATCCTGATGGCGGGCTTCGGCGCTGTGCTGTTCTGGTATGGCGGCAAGGCCGCGCTCAGCTTCATGGGGCGCACGCTGATCTCGGTCGATCTGCCGGTGATCCTGTTTCGCGGGGCCTTGCCGGTGGGCGGCGCCCTGATCGTGCTGATCTGCACTGTCCGGCTGGTCGCCCTGATCATGGGTCGCATCAATCCCGGTGAATTGCTGCCGGAGGGAGATGGCTGATGTTCATGGACCCCGGTTACATTATCCTGATCCTGCTGATCGGCCTGTTGCTGATGGGCGTGCCGATTGCCTTTGTCCTGGGCATCACCGCCACGGTGATGATCTTCCTCGACCCTGCTGTCGTGCCGCAGATCATCGGGCTTATCCCCTTTGGCGGCGCGAATAACTACCTGCTGGTCGCCGCCCTTCTGTTCATGATCGCGGGCGAGGTCATGAATCAGGGCAAGATCGCCGAGAAGCTGCTGGCCTTTGCGTCGTCGCTGGTGGGCCATATCCGTGGTGGCCTCGCGCATGTCAACATCCTGACCTCGCTCTTCTTTTCCGAGATTTCGGGCACTGCCACCTCGGATGCGGCAGCAATTGGCTCGGTCATGATCCCGCAGATGAAGAAGCGCGGCTATTCAGCGGCTTTCGCGGCGGCTGTCACCTCGACCTCGGCCACCATGGCGATCATCGTGCCACCGTCGCTGAACCTGATCCTGTATGCCTATGTCGCCAATGCCTCGATTGCAGAGCTGTTCGCCGCAGGCATCCTGCCGGGCTTTCTGGTCTGCTTTCTGCTGCTGATGACGGCCTATGGCATCGCCGTCTACAAGGGCTTCCCGACCGAGGGCGCCTTCAGCTTTGCCCGCGTGCTCGACACCGGCAAGGACGCCGCCCTGCCGCTGACCCTGCCGATCCTGATCCTTGTCGGCATTCTGGGCGGCATCTTCACCGCGACGGAAGCGGGCGCCGTGGCCGCGCTGTGGTCCATTGTCATGGCGGCGCTCGTCTACCGGACGCTCAGCTGGGAGAGCTTCGTTGATACGCTGCGCATCGCGGGCAAGCGCTCGGCCATGCTGATGTTCATCGTGGCGACCTCGACGCTTCTGGGTTGGTATCTGACCAACCAGCGCATCCCGCAGGACATCGCCAACGCAATCTTGGGCATTTCCGAGAATTACTGGGTCGTGCTGCTGGCGATCAATGTCTTTTTCCTGCTGGCAGGCACCATCGTCCACGGCACACCTGCGATCCTGATGCTGGTGCCGATCTTTCTGCCGCTCGCGGACCAGCTGGGCATCGACCGGGTGCATTTCGGGCTGATCATCACGCTCAATCTCGGGATTGGCCAGCAAACGCCGCCCGTGGCCTCGGTCGTGCTGATCACCTGCTCGATTGCGAAAATCTCAATCGGCAAGATCGTTCCGCCGCTGATGGTTTTCATCGGGGCAATGCTGGTGGCGCTGACGCTGGTCAATATCTTCCCGGCCATTTCGCTTTGGCTGCCATCAATCATTCTGGGATGATTCAATGCGGTTACTGATCCTGAACCCCAATTCCTCTGCCACGGTCACGGCACGCATAGATGCGGCCGCACAAGCCGCCTGCCAACCGGGCGAGGAGATGACGACCATCTGTGCCACTGGCGCGCCCGAACTGATCGTCACGCCCGAGGATGCGCGCAAGGCCGAAGCAGCCGTGACGCAGACCCTTGCAGCATGGCAGCAGCCCGTCGATGGCGTGATCCTCGCCTCTTTCGGCGATACCGGGCTGAGCGCTGTGCGCGCGCAGACCAGCCTGCCCGTGGTGGGGATCGCGCAGGCGGCCTATGCCATGGCCTCGGTGCTGGGGCCGCGCATGTCGATCGTGTCCTTTGCGCCTACAATGGCGGATGCCCTGCGCAAGACCGCGCTGGGCTACGGACATGCCGACCGTCTGGTCGCGATGCATATGGTCGAGGGCGCAAGCTGGGATGATCCGGGCGATATACAGGTCCGTTTCGCACCCCAATTGCTGGAGCTGTGCCAGATGTCGGCCCGCGCTGACAATGTCGGCAGCATCGTTCTGGGCGGCGGGCCGCTGGCCGGGCTGGCAGCACGGCTGCAGGCAGAGGTTCCGGTGCCGGTGATCGACGGCACGACAGCCGCGATCGCGACCCTGCGCGTGGCATTGGGCAGCGCCCCGCCAAGCGAAAGCGCCCGGATACGACACGCCGCCAACGCCTGACATGACCAGCCCCGCCCGCGCGAAGGTCCAGTTCGGCCTGATTTTCATCGCCCATGCGCTGGGTGCGATGTCGGTCCTGTCGGTGCTGACCGCTGGTCCGCAACTGGTCGCCGCGCTTGAGCTGAGCTCGGTGCAACTGGGCGCGCTGGCAAGCGTCTATTCTGCCGCGCTTGCGGCAGCCTCGTTGCCGGCAGGGCTGGTCACCGACCGGCTGGGCACCCGCGCTGCGCTGACGCTTGCGGCCATGATCATCGCATCCGGGCTGTCGCTGTCGGCGACTGCGCAGGGTGTGGTGACGCTCGGCGCCGGGATGGCGTTATGCGGGGCGGGCTATGGTCTGATCAACCCGGCAGCGGGGGTCGCGATCACCCTGTGGTTCAGCCCGAAATGGCGCACCACATTACTGAGCCTGAAGCAGACGGGCGTGCCCGCAGGTGCTGCCCTGGGCAGCCTGACAGCACTGCTTGGCCCTCTCTGGGGGTGGCAGGCGGGTATCCTGTGCGCGGCTGCAATCGCATTCGGGGCGGGCCTGCTGTTTCTGGTGTTTTTACCACAGGCAGCGGCCCGCCCCCCGCGCAAGACAGCGGATCACAGCAGTCTGGCCCGGATCGTGGCCCTGCCCGGCCTTGGCCGCGCCAATCTTGCAGCGGGTCTGACCAATGGCATGCAATTCGCGCTCTGGGCGCATGTTCCGGACCTCTTGCAGCGGTCCTATGGGGCCGGGGCAGCCATGCTGGCGCTAAGCCTCGGGGCGCTTCATCTGGGTACATTCGCGGGGCGCGTGGTCTGGGGCACGCTGACGGACAGGTTCTGGCGGGGCAATGCCGCATATGCCCTGTGGTGGCTGTGCCTGCTGGGTCTGGCGGGTGTCACCATCCTTGGGGCAGGCACGCTGGTTGCAAGCCCCGTGCCTGCCATACTCGCCTGTTTCCTGCTGGGATTTACCGCATGCGCTGCTGTCGGACTGCATGTGGCCCTGACGGCCCGGATCGCGCCCGAGCACCTGCTTGGCGGCGCGATGGGATACACCATGCTGGTCGCCAATATCGGCGGAATTATCGTGCCCATGCTGCTTGGTGTTGCCGTGGCCCTTGCCGGTATGACAGGCGCGACGCTGACGCTCGCGGTCCTGATGGGCATGGCGCTGGTTTTGCTGCGCACCTGCATGTCATTGCCCGCGTAGGGCCAGAAGCCCCCCAGGACGCGCGGCGGCAGGCATGTCGCCGATCCCGAAGTCTGCGGCGCAAGTCGCAGAGGCATATCGGCCCAGCCGTCATGAAAGCTTCATTGGACAGACGCTATTATTTCTGAAATTCAGGAATTATGGAAATAAATACTGCAGCCCAGACCTTCGCGACCCTTGGTCATCCGGGCCGGTTGGCCGTGTTCCGGCTTCTGATGCGCTTCGCGCCGCAAGGCGCACGCCCGACCGAGATGGCCGCCGCGCTGGGCCTGAAAGCGAACACGCTGTCACATCATCTGGCGGACCTGACGGCTGCGGGCCTTGTCAATGTCACGCGCCATGGCCGATCACTCTACTACGCCGTCGATCTGGGGGCCGCCGAGGACCTGATCGGCTACCTTGCCCTCGATGTGGGCCGCGCCCGCCCCGATCTGCTTGGCCCCGTCGCGTCGGCAGCACAACACCGCGCCCCCAATGATACCAGCCTCAATGTGCTGTTCCTGTGCACGGCAAATTCCGCCCGCTCCATCTTTGCCGAAGCGATCCTGCGCGATCTGGGCGCGGGCAGATTCACGGCCCATTCGGCAGGCACGCACCCCAGCCCCCTGCCCCATCCGCTCGCGCTGGACACCCTGCGGCGTCATGGACATGACGTCTCAGTCCTGCGCGCCAAGCCGGTATCAGAGTTTCAGACGCCCGGCGCCCCCGCGATGGACTTCGTTTTCACCGTGTGCGACACCGCCGCGGCCGAGGATTGCCCCCCCTGGACAGGCCAGCCGATCAGCGGCCATTGGGGCCTGCCCGATCCTGCCCGCGCAACCGGCACGGACGCAGCACAGGCAGAGGTTTTCGATAGAACCTACACTGCCCTGCACCATCGGATCAGGGCCTTTGTCGCGCTTCCGCTCAAACGGCTCACCCGCATGTCCCTGCAAACCCATGTCGATGCGATCGGCATGGCACCTACAGAAAAGGCCTGATCTCATGACCCCACGCATCGCCCTGAACGGCCTGGGCCGCATCGGAAAACTCGTCCTTCGCGACCTGATCGACAGC
>PWWF01000351.1 GCA_003561595.1 Paracoccaceae bacterium
CAAAGCCCACAAAGCCCGACCGCCCCGAGGCCAGCGCCTGCGCGGCGCGGTTCGGCACATAGCCCAGTTCCAGCGCGGCCTGCGCGACACGCTCGCGCGTTTTCAGCGCAATCGCATCATGCTGGGCCAGCGCGCGCGACACGGTCGCAGGTGACAGGCCCAGATGGCGCGCCAGATCCGAAAGTGAGCTTGCTTTTGGCATGCGGTCAGAATCTCTCCCTACTAAGTTATTAAACCGCTTTAAATTTTATTGCAAGCGCTTTAAATTTTGCAATTCGAATGAAAAACCGCCGCTCGTGGCGCGCAAGCGGGCCACGGGCGGCGGGAAACGTACTGCAATCTCAGGGATTTGCCCGACCCACGATGCGCCGGGCGCGCATCCGGGGTCGGGCCGGGGTGATCAGTAGGGCAGACCGGTGTAATTCTCGGCAAACAGGCGCTGCGCCACGGGGTTCGTGGCCAGTTGCATCAGCTCCACCCGCTGCATTTCGCGATCAAAGTCGCTGTGTTCGGGGAAGCGGTGCATCATCGTCGTGACCGACCATGAAAAGCGCATCGCCTGCCAGACCCGCGCCAGCGCTTTTTGCGAATATGCCTCCAGCCCGGCGCTGTCCTTGTCGCCATAATGCGCGATCAGCCCTTCGCTCAGGTAATGCACATCCGATGCCGCCAGATTCAGCCCCTTGGCGCCCGTGGGCGGCACGATATGGGCCGCATCACCGCACAGGAACAACGCGCCGTAACGCATTGGTTCGCTGACGAAACTGCGCAGGGGCGCGATGGATTTCTCGATCGACGGGCCAGTGACCAGCTTTGCGGCGGTTTCATCCGGGATGCGCGCGCGGAACTCGGCCCAGAATGCCTCATCCGACCAATCCTCGACCTTATCGGTCAGCGGCACCTGAATGTAGTAGCGCGACAGCATCGGATGGCGCATCGAGGCCAGTGCAAAGCCGCGCGGGTGATTGGCGTAGATCAGTTCCTCGTGCAGGGGCGGGGTTTCCGACAGCACACCCAGCCAGCCGAAGGGATAGACCTTTTCAAACTCGCGCCGCACCGTGTCGGGGATGGATTTGCGGCTGACCCCGTGAAACCCGTCGCAGCCTGCAATGAAGTCGCAATCCAGCCGGTGGGTCGTGCCGTCCAGATCATAGGTGACATGGGGCTGCGCGCTGTCCAGATCGTGCAGCGTGACATTCGCAACCCCGTGGATATGCTGCGCGCCGATCTCATCCTGCGCGGCATAGAGATCGCGCGTCACCTCGGTCTGGCCATATACCATGACCTCGGCGCCGCAGGCCTCGGTGAAATCGATGCGGATCATCTGCTGGTCATGGGTCAGGAAACAGCCGTGATGGGGCTGTCCCTCACGCGCCATGCGCTCGCCCACGCCCGCGCGGTTCAGCATATCGACCGCGCCGCGTTCCAGCACCCCGGCGCGGATGCGTGACAGCACATGATCGCGGCTCTGGCGTTCCAGCACGACCGTTTCAACCCCCGCCCGGTTCAGCAATTGCGACAGCAACAGCCCCGATGGCCCCCCGCCGATGATGGCAACCTGTGTGCGCATGATGACCCTCCGCCAAATTCTGTATCCTGCGCGCAAGATAGGGGGCAGGGCAGGGCAGTGGAATGGACGCATCCCTCCAATGATGGTATTATCCCGCCATGACGCAATCACCCGATATCCCGTCCTTCCAGCTATACGGAGAGGCACAGGCCTTTCCCGACCTGCTGCATATGGAACAGATCCGCGACCGTGCCGCCGGGCTGGACTGGACCATCAAGCCGCATCGCCATACGCATCTGTTTCAATTATTTCTGCTCTCAAAGGGGCAGGTCAGCTTTCAGATCGACGGCAACAGCGTCGATCTTGTCCCGCCCGTGGCCCTTGGCATCCCGCCCGGTGCGGTGCATGGGTTCCATTTCTCATCCGATACCGAGGGCTGGGTGATCAGCCTGCCGGTCCAGCATTATCCCGACATGCTGGCGGATGGGGCAGAGATGGCGCCCGCGCTGGCTGCGCCCCTGACCGTGACACCGCCGCCGGACATGGCCGCGCAGGTCCGTGCGCTCTATCAGGTCTGGCAGGGGCGCGGGCGGTTTCGCCGCACGGAGCTGCGCTGCCATCTGGGCCTGATCCTTGCCGCGATCCTGCGCGCGGGCCCCGAGGCAGAGGGTCAGAACACTGACCCAAGGCTCGCGCAGTTTCAGGCGCTGATCGCGCGCCACGCGCCCGAGCACTGGCCTGTCGCGCGCTACGCGGCAGAGTTGGGGCTGTCCGAACGCACGCTGGGGCGGCTGTGCAAGGCGCAGACCGGGCTCGGCCCGCAGGCGCTGGTCGAGGCGGCGCTGATGCGCGAAGCCTCGCGGCTCCTGGCCTATACGCGGATGAGCGCGCAATCGGTGGGCCATGCGCTGGGGTTCGAGGATGCGAGCTATTTCAGCCGCCGTTTCCGCGCCTATGCCGGGCTGTCGCCCCGCGCCTATCGTCAGCGGCTGGGTTAGCGCGCCTGCCTGCGCGACAGGATGCGCAGGCGCATGGCCTCGGCGGCCGCGATGGCCGCTTGCGGGTCCAACTGCGCATGCCAGTCGGCAAGGGGGCCGCAGCGCGGATCATCGGCCAGTGCCTGCGCCAGCGTGCTGTCTGCCGCGCGCGCGGTCGCCAACGCGGATTTCACGCAGCCCGCCGCCTCTTGTCGCGACATATGCGCGGCCAGGGCGAAGCTTGCCGCTTCGGCCATTGCCGCGCCATTGCCGTGGTCCAGCGCGGCGCGCATCCGCGCGGCATCGGGGCGCAGGCTGCGGGCCAGCCCGTCCGCATGGCGCAGGCTGGCGGCAGCGGCCATGCCCATCTGCGGCAGGGCCATCCATTCCAGCGCCCAGGCCGCGCCGTCGCGTTCCTCGCCCGGCATGGCGGCCTGCGCCAGCAACGGCTGCAGCGCTGCGGCATACTGCGCCAGCGTCACCATCGCCTCTGCCGCGACGGGGTTGGATTTCTGCGGCATGGTCGAAGACCCGCCCCCCGTTCCGGCCTGCAATTCGGCAATCTCGGACCGCCCTGCCGTGATCAGATCGCGCGCGAGTTTGCCCAGCGCAGCCGTCAGACGCACCAGCCAACCCCCAAGTGCCTGCGGGCCGCTGCGATCCAGATGCCAGCAGGGCGCAGGCTCCAGTCCCAGCGCGCGGGCCAGCGCGTCACTCAGCGCACCGGCACTCTCGCCCACGGCGCTGCCCGACCCGGATGCGCCCCCGAATTGCACGCGCAAAAGCTGTGCGCGCAGGGCGGGCAGCTCGGCCTCCAGCGTGATCAGCGGTTGCGCCCAGGTCGCGATGCGCAGGCCAAGGGTGATGGGTGTCGCGATCTGGCTGCGCGTGCGCCCGGCCATCAGCGTGTCGGCCCCGGCGGCGCTGGCCGTGTCCAGCGCGCCCAGCGCGCCGCTCAGGCGCTGGCCCAGCACATCAAGAACTGTGCGCCATTGCAGCATATGCGCGCAATCGACGATATCCTGCGATGTGGCCCCCCAATGCAGCGCATCGCCACCCGGCCCGCAGGCGTCCTGCAATGCCTTGACCAGCGCGGGCACCGGCACGCCGGAACTGGCCATGCCCGCCCCCAGCGCCGCAGGCGCGATGCGCAG
>PWWF01000194.1 GCA_003561595.1 Paracoccaceae bacterium
CCCCGGTGCCGCGATCACCCTGACCCCGCCCTATGATCTGACGGTGCCGGATGCCATGCACAGCCCGGCGGCGGTGCTCGACCAGCTGACCATTGACCATCCATTTCTGGGCGAGCAGAGCAATGGGCGGGTAAGCTGGTCCTACCCGGAAGCGCGCGAAGGCGTCAGTTTCGGTGCGCCCTTCATCGAGGTCGTCATCGATGTGAACCTGGGTCAGGATTTCGCCGTGCAAGGCGTGCTGCGCGATACCCATCTCAACGACACCTCTCTCGCGGAACTCTGGCACAAGGTCAGCTCGATCTCTTCCGGGGACCCGCAGGCCCCGCTGGTGTCGCAGGCTGGCCAGCGGGTGTATCGCTCTGCGCCGTGATCGTCCCAAAATGGAGCGATGGAGGCGCGACTTGCCGCGCTGCACAACATCGAAAGACAAGGAGACAGGCATGCAAACCAATTCAAGGATTGCCACTAGCGCGTTCGCGCTTGCTATAATTGCGATGGCGACAGGCCTACAGGCCGAGGCGCTCGAGGAGGTCAGTGACCACCCCCTTGTGCCCCGCACTCAGGACAGCGAAGTCATCGCATATGACTACGTGGAGTTCGGCGAGCACGTCATCCCCTGGGGCAGTTACAGCGACGGCGCGTGGGAGGAGACAATCGAGGTCGAAGGCTCGCATGAACGGTTCGCCTATGTCCTGCCGATGCCAGACATAAGGCCACTGCCTCTCAGTCAGGCCTACAAGTCGGTCCTTGGGCTGCGGGGGTTCGACATCGAATTTCACGCGATCGGGCGCAATGATCTGCCGGATGATTTCAGCCAGCAAGATCATTTCCACCATGACTTCGATGGCCAGGCCGAAGGGGCAGCGTACCCTGACAGTGATCTGGACAGTCGGCGCTTCTTCGGCGCTGTGCACGAGGAAGAGGGGCTATATGTGACGGTCTTCATCCATGAGAACGCAGATGATGAGCCGGTCATTCTGGTGAATATCGTCGAGCCGCAGTAGCGGGCGGGCCTGAACGCGCCGCCCTTTCGCCGGATGATCTTCGCTGCAAGGCTGCGGGTCGCTCTGCCCAAGCCAGTGCCGTGGCCCGCGTATGCGTCACAGGCCGGGGCGCGCTACAGATGCGCAAAGGCGGGATGGGTCTGGAACCGCCAGGCACGGCGCGGGCCTGCCATGACGTTCAGATAATACATCTCCACCCCATGCGGGGCCGCGCAGGGGTGGTGACCCCGCGGCACCAGCACCACGTCATGATCGCCAGGCGCCATGGTTTCATCAAGACTGAGATCATCGGTAAAGACGCGCTGGATGCCAAAGCAATCGGATGGATTCAGCCGATGGTAATAGGTTTCCTCGAGATAGGTGAGGTTCGGGAAATCATCGACGTCATGGCGATGGGGCGGGTAGGATGACCAGTGCCCTGGCGGAGTGAACACTTCGGTCACCAGCAGGCTGTCAGCCACATCGCGCCCTTCCATGGCGATATTGTTGATGTAGCGCGTGTTGGTGCCGCTGCCGCGCGTGTCCAGGGTGATCCCGTCAGGCCCCAGCACCTGAACCGCGCGCCCGCCGGGGCTGGGCGCGCTGCACACCGCAAGGCTGCAAGGCGTGGTGGCGCGGGCCTGCCAGTCGGTTCCGGGCGGCACATAGACGCAATGCGGGGCGGTGCGTTCAAACACGTTCAGCCGCCCCCCCATCTCGCCAAATGCCATGCCACCGGCCGTCAGGTCCGCGCGCCCCTCGACCAGCACCAGAATCGCCTCGCGTCCGTCCAGACGCCCTTCGGCCTCCTCGCCCGGGGCCAGATGCCACAGATCGAAGCCCACATAATGCCAGCCCGCATCGGCAGGGGTAATCGCATGAATGCAACCGCTGCGGGCGCGGGGGTTGCGAAGCAGCCCCGCCATCACACGGTCCCGCCCAGCGAGCTTTCCAGCGCGACCATTTCCTGCCCGCCGGCCATCATGTCCTGCAGCTCTTCCGGCGTGATCTGGCCGCGCTGGGCCGTGCCCAGCGTCTTGCCCCGGTTCAGAACGGTGAACCGGTCGCCGACCGCCAGCGCATGGCGCACGTTATGCGTGATGAAAACCACGGCGATCCCGGCCTTGCGCACCTTGTCGATGGTGGAGAGCACATTCGCGGTCTGCCGCACCCCCAGCGCCGAGGTCGGTTCATCCAGGATCAGCACTTTCGCCCCGAAATAAACGGCCCGCGCGATGGCGACCGTCTGCCGCTCGCCCCCCGACAGGGTGCCTACGGCCTGATCGGGTGAACGCAGGTTGATGCCCATCTTGGCCATCTCTTCCATGGTCACGGCATTCGCGGTCTTGAAATCCATGAAGCGGAAGGGGCCGACACGCCGGACAGGCTCTCGCCCCATCCAGAAATTGCGCGTCACCGACATCAGCGGGATCATCGCCAGATCCTGATAGACAGTCGCGATCCCGGCGGTCATGGCATCGCGCGGGCTGTCGAAGCTCATCGACTTGCCCTCGAACAGGATCGTGCCCTTGGTGGGTTTGTGCACCCCTGACATGGTCTTGATGAAGGTCGATTTGCCCGCGCCATTATCGCCCAGCAGGCAGTGGCATTCGCCCGGACGCACATCGAAACTGACGCCATTCAGCGCGATGACCGGGCCGAAATGTTTCTCGATCCCCTGCATCTCAAGAATAGGGGCATGGATCACATCGCTCATCTTAACGCTCCCCCGTGATGATCCGCCGGATATAGGTGTTCAGGATCACCGCAAACAGCAGGATGACGCCGAGGAACACGCGGAACAGGCTGGATTCGACCCCGGCAAAGAACAGCCCCTGCTGCACCACGCCAAAGATGATCGCCCCAAGCGCCGCCCCGATGACAGAGCCGAAGCCCCCCGTCAGCAGCGCGCCCCCGATGACCACGGCGATGATCGCCTCGAACTCTTTCAGCAAGCCCCGATCCGCCCCGGCCGATCCGAATTCCATCACCTGACAGGTGGCAAAGACCGTCGCGCAGAAGGCGGTGAACATGAACATCAGGATCTTGACCCGCGCCACCGGCACGCCGACATAGCGCGCGGCCTGCGCGTCACCGCCCGATGCAAAGACCCAGTTGCCGAATTTGGTGCGCGTCAGCACGATATGCGCGATCACCACCAGCACCAGCGCCCAGACGATCAGCATGGGAATGCCGCTGACCATGGGCTCTCCCATGCGGCTGCCCCGGCTGTAGGTGGCGATGATGTTCATGTCGGCCAGCCAGGTGAAAAAAGGCGCGCCCAGCTTGCCGCCGAATAGCGGCGCCAGCCAGTCGCCCTCGGCCGCGTTGGAAATGCCGCCGATGATGGTGCGCCGCTCGATCACCTGCGGAAAGAAGATGGTGAAACCGCGCAGGATGAACAGAAAGGCCAGCGAGACGATGAAGCTCGGCAGCCCGGTGCGCACGACGATCGTGCCTGTCAGCGCCCCGATGGACACGCACAGCACAAAGGTCAGGATGATCGCCATCCAGACCGGCCAGCCCAGCGTGACCGACATGATCGCGATGGACATGCCCGCAAACCCGATCATGGAGCCTACGGACAGATCGAACTCGCCCGCGATCATCAGCATGCAGGCCCCGACCGCGATGATGACGAACTGCGCCGACACGGTGGACCAGTTCAGCACGCCCTGCGGATTGAACATGCCGCTGTCACCGGCAAAGACGATGAAGAACAGGAATACGGCGATCACGCCGACAATGGCGCCCAGTTCCGGGCGGACCAGCGCTGTCCGCAGCCGTGATGTCTTTCTGATACGCTCGTCAGTGGCCATGCCAGTGCTGGACATCGCATCCCCTCCCTGAATGATGTCGAGGTGAAAAAGGGGCGGGGCCAGCGCGTGGCCCCGCCGACAGGTATGCGTGGATCAGCGGAATTCGCCGGCCAGTTCGGACACCAGATCAAGATCATCCGCCGTCACGAAGCCCGGACCGGAATTGATGTTATTGCCCGGCAGCACCCCGTAACGGTGATAATTCGCCAGCACGATCACCGGCAGATAGGCCTGCAGGAAGGGCTGCTGGTCGATCCCCCAGTTGATCACGCCGTCGCGGATCGCCTCGACAATATCGCCACCCAGATCGAAGGTGCCGAAATAGATGTCCCCGGCCAGCCCCAGGCTGTCCAGCGCCATGATGGTCGGATCAGCCGAGGTCGGCCCAAGCGTCAGAACGGCCTCGGTTTCGGGATTGGCGTTCATATAGGCCATGACCCGGTTCTGGATCTCGGACGGGTCGGTGCCGCTGTCGATCATCTGGTTGCCCAGGTCGACGCCCAGCCCGTCCGCAAAGCCTTGGCAACGCTCGCTCGAGGCCGGTTGCGCGATATAGTGGTTCACGCACAGGAAGCTGGAGATGCCATCATCGGCGGCGCGTTGCCCGGCGGCAAAGCCCGCGTCATATTCCGGCTGGCCGATATACATCAGGGCGCCGACTTCGCGCGCCTGCTCGGGTGTGCCGGAATTGATGATGATGACGTCGATGCCCGAATCCACGGCATCGCTGATCGGCCCGGACAGCACATCGGGGTCGGCCAGCGTGGTGATGATGCCATGCGGGCCGCTCGCGGTGGCCTGCTCGATGATCCGGGCCATATCGGCCAGATCGCCTGTCGGCGGGTTGCGATACTCGACCGTCACATCCATCTGCTCGCCGCCAAGGGCAAGGCCGTTGCGAATGACATTCCACCAGGCGTCGGCGTCATCGGCATGGCTGACCATGACATAACGCAGATCCTCGGCCATGGCGGCGCTGCCGCCGATCAGTCCAGTGGCTGCAACGGCTGTCACCGCCATTCGTTTCAATGCTGATTTCATGATGTCCTCCCAAACAGGTTTCGGGCGGTAACGGACCCTCTCATCCGCGCCCTGTGCAAACTGTAGCGACGAATCATTCATTTTGCAACCGGTTGCAATATTCTTTGATCCGAGGCATATTTGTCCGGCGCGCAGCCTGGTGTAAGACAGCGCAAGACACAGCGGATGGCGCGAGATGGCAGTAACATTGAAAGAGGTCGCGGAGCGCGCCGGTGTGTCACGCTCGGCCGTGTCGCGGACCTTCACCGAAGGGGCGTCCGTCTCTGCCAGGACCCGCGCCAAGGTCGAGAAGGCCGCGCGCGAACTGGGCTACAGCCCGAATGCGCTGGCCTCTTCTCTGACGACCGGGCGCACCAAGCTGATCGGGCTGGTGTCGAACAACTTTCACAACCCGATTTTTCTGGAAGTGTTCGACCTGTTCACGCGCGGATTGCAGGAACGCGGCCTGCGCCCGCTTCTGGTCAATCTGAGCGATGAGGTTGACCCGGCCCAGTCCATCCGCATGTTGCGGCAGTATTCGGTCGATGGCGTGATCGTCGCGTCCTCGACCCTGCCGCCCAGCTTTGCCGAGGCGTTCCGCGATGCCGGGCTGCCAGTGGTCCATTCCTTCGGGCGCTATACCACCAGCCCCTATGTGCATGTCGTCGGTATCGACAATATCGCCTGCGGTCGCATGGCCGCCGAGGCGCTGGTGGCGCGCGGGCATCGACGTGTCGCGTTTCTGGGTGGACCGCCGCGGGCCACCTCAACCCAGGATCGCGAGCGCGGATTTCTGGAGGCGCTGGGCGGATACAGCGATGTCGAGGTCAGCGTCACCCATGCCGCGGCCTATTCCTTTGATGCCGGGCGCGCCGAAATGGCACGCCTGCTGCGCGCCCCCCCGGCAGAGGCGTATTTCTGCGGGGATGACGTGCTGTCCATCGGGGCGTTATCGGCGATCAGTGATGCCGGGTTGCGTGTGCCCGATGATATCGGGATCATCGGGCTGAATGACATGACCATGGCGCGGTGGCAGAATATCGACCTGACAACCATCCGCCAGCCGCTGGGCGAGATTATCGGGTCCTCGATTGATCTGGTCATCGCCACGATCGAGGATCCGGGCCGCCACCCGGAAACCCGGCTGTTTCCCTGCCGGGTGATCGAGCGCGGAACATTGCGCCCCATTCCGCGCTGACAGGGGCCTCAGCGGACCAGATGAACTGTGCAAGGCGCGCGACGTACGACCTGCGCCGCTGTCGAGCCATACTCACCCGTATCGGACCGGTGCGGAGCAAGCACGATACAATCGACATTCTTGCTGCTTGCCAGATCAAGGATCGTCTCTGACGGCTCGCCCTCGACAACCATGACCTCGGCCTCGACGAACGAATCGGCCACCCTCTCAAGGTCATGCTCGATAACCTTGGCAAGCGCGTCCTTTGTCACCGCTTCTTCGCTGCGGAACTCGGGCACTGCGCCGATGACATGCAGCAGGGTCACGCGCGTTCCTGGCGCTGCAATGGCGCGGGCTGCGCGCAATTCCTTGTCCGGGTGGTGACCGGGGCGATAGGCCAGTGGCATCAGGATGTTCTTGTACATCTGTGGTCCTCCTCGCGCTCAGACTACACCTGTTGCAACGACCTTGCCTTGATCAGGCTCAAGGCGCTGGTCGCCACTCAACGAAACATCGGGGGGCGCGCGTCGGTCCATGCACCGCTTGCCCGCGCCGACTCGACCGCTGCGGCAACGGCCGCGACCGAGCGCAACCCATCCTTGGCCTGCGGCAGACCGTCCTGCGCCCCGCCCCGGATGGCGCTGGCCAGATCGACATAGATATTGGCCACCGCCAGCGGAAACCCCTCCGGGTGCGCAATCGGCACGCGGCTCAGCCGCGCGGCGGCCTCGCTCAGCCCGGCCTCGCCCTTTTCCATGATCTGCGTGCGCCCGCCCAGGGGGGTCCAGAACACCTGATTGGGCTGCTCGGACGCCCAGCGCATCCCGCCCGTTTCGCCAAAAACCTGAATGTCGAACCCGTGCTGCCGTCCGATGGCGACGGAAGAGCTCCAGAGCCGCCCGACTGTGCCGCGCCCCATGCGGAAATTGACCATGGCATCATCTTCCAGCACGCGGCTCTCGATGGTCGCGGCAAAATCGGCCGAGAGCTTTGCCACCTCATCGCCCAGAATGAAGCTTGCCATATGCAGCGCATGGATACCGCAATCAGCGAATTGCCCCGAAATCCCCGCCATCGCCGGGTCATAGCGCCAGCGCACGCGCGGATTATCGGCATTGGCGGCATCCGCGTGATGGCCATGGCTGAAATGCGTCACCACCAGCCGGATGCGCCCCAGATCACCGCGCGCCACCATTGCGCGCATCTCGCGCACCATCGGATAGGCGGAATAGCAGTAATTCACGGCACACACGCGCCCCGACGCGCGGGCGACGCGCACGATCTCTTCGCCCTCTTCCACGCTCATGGTCATGGGCTTTTCGCACAGCACGTGAAAGCCCGCTTCCAGAAACGCCTTGGTGATCTCGAAATGCGTCGCATTCGGGGTTGCGATTGTCACAAGCTGCACCCTGTCGTCGCGCCCGCGTTCGCGCTCCAGCATCTCGCGCCAGTCGCCATAGGCGCGGTCCGGTGCCACGCCCAGGCGTTCCGCATAGGCGCGGCCTTTTGCGGCATCGGCGTCCAGCGCCGCTGCAGCAAGGGTGAACAACCCGTCGGCCTGCGCCCCAAGCCGGTGCGCCGGGCCGATCTGGCTGCCCTCGCCCCCGCCAACCATCCCCCAGTTCAGTCGCATCCCCGGCCCCCTTCAGAATCCGATGGTTTGCAGATAGGCGCGATTGGCCCGCGCATCCGTGATGGGCGAGACATCAAGCGTGGGGTCGCAATCCTGCTCGACCGTGCACCAGCCCTCGAAACCATGTTCCAGCAGGATGTGCCGCACTGCCGGAAAATCCACATCCCCCTTGCCCAGATTGTAGAAGATACCCTGCCCGCAGGCGTCATAGAACCCGGTGCCGCGCGCGATCACATCGGCTTTGACGGCAGGGTCGATATCCTTGAAATGCATGTAGGAAATGCGGTCCATGTGGCGGCGCATGAAGGCCACGGGGTCAAAGCCCGCATAGGAATGATGGCCCGTGTCAAAGCAGATCTTGAGGATATCCTCGGGCACCTCCTCCAGCAGGCGTTCCAGCTCGGGTTCGAAATCGATGAAGCCTGCGGCATGGGCGTGCATGCCGACCGTCAGCCCGTATTCCTCTGCGCCCATGCGCGCAACATGCGCGATCCTGTCGCGGAAGGCGGCCCATTCCCCGGCGTCCATCTGTTCGGCGGCATCGGCGCGCCCCGCCGTGGGCGCGCGCCGGGGCGAGATGGAATCGATCAATACCAGATGCTGCGCGCCATGTGCGACAAGCGCGCGGCAGGTGCGCACGGCCCCGTCCAGCACATCCTCCCATTGCGCGGGGTCGTGAAAGGCGCGAAAGACCACGCCGCCGATCAGATCCAACCCATGTTCGTCCAGCGCATCAGCCAGCAGGGCAGGGTCCTCGGGCATATAGCCTACGGGGCCAAGTTCTATGCCGGTATAGCCGGCCTCGGCGCAGTCGCGCAGGACCTGACGCCAGGGCGGGTTGCGCGGGTCGTTGGGAAATTCGACACCCCAGGAACAGGGGGCATTGCCAATTCGGATCGTCATGCAGCGCGCCTTTCAGTGCGTGGGAACAGATTGCCAGCGGCCCTCAACGGCCGAGGCGAAAGCGGTCTCTATCACCTGCGCCACGGCCAGCCCGTCGCGAAAGGTGGGCCAGACCGGTTGCCCGGTCTCTATTGCGCGCAGGAAATCGCGCGCTTCAATGATGATCTGATCCTGATAGCCCGTGCCATGCCCCGGCCCCTGACAGAAGGGCAGGTAATCGGGATGGGCGGGGCCTGTGAGGATCTTTGTGAAGCCGCGCGTCGCGTCAGGGCCGTCTATCCGGTACAGCCAGATCGCGTTCTGGTCTTCCTGATCAAAGCGGATCGCGCCTTTTGTGCCATGGATTTCATAGGCGTAGCCCATCTTGCGCCCGGTCGCGATGCGGCTGAAATACAGATGCCCCATCGCGCCAGAGGCAAAGCGCACCATCATCTGGCCGTGATCGTCATTATCCACCGCCAGCGGGCCATCCGCGCCGGGGCGAGGGGAATGCGCCGTCTCGATCCGGGCGGACAGATCGTTGATCGGCCCCATCAGGGCCAGCGCGCAATTGATCATATGCGGCGCCAGATCGCCCATGCAGCCATTCGCCCAGCCTGTGCAGCGCCATGTATGGGGCGCGTTCGGATCAGCGAAGAAATCCTCGGTATGCTCACCCCGGAACCATGTGATATCGCCAATCGCGCCCTCGGCCAGAAGCTGGCGCACAAACCGGGTCGCCGGGGTGCGCACATAGTTGAACCCCACCATATTGGGCACCTGGGCGGTCTGGGCTGCGGCGACCATCGCCTGCGCATCTTCCAGCGACGCGCCCAGCGGTTTTTCGCAGAACACGGGTTTTCCCAGCGCAAAGGCCGCTTCCGCGATGGCGCGATGCGTGGTCTGGGGCGATGCGATCACCACAGCCTCGACCTTTGGGTCGGCCACAAGTGCCTGCCAGTCCGGCGCGGCGCGGGCAAAGCCGAATCCGGCGCGGTAGCGTTCGGACGATTCGGGCGTGGATCCGGCGATCATTTCAAGCCGCGGGCGTAAGGCCGTGTCAAACACGGCCCCGACCGCTGACAGGGCGACCGCATGGGCCTTGCCCATATAGCCGCCCCCCACAAGCCCGATGCCGATCTCGCGCATGATTCCCCCCCGTTTCGTCACAAGCCCGGTTGCAACCGGTTGCAAAATTGTTATCCTGAGTCGCGTCATGGCGCAAGGCGGGAGGAGAGAATGGCACCATCGGACGGCACCATCCGGCTGACAGTGGCGCAGGCCATCACGCGCTATCTGCTGAACCAGTATATCGAGATCGACGGCACCGAGATGCGCATCTGTGGCGGCGGATTCGGCATTTTCGGGCATGGCAACGTGCCCTGCCTGGGTGAGGCGCTTTATCCCCATCATGCCGAAATGCCGCTCTATCGCGGGCAGAACGAACAGAGCATGGGCTTTGCGGCTGCGGCCTATGCAAAATACCATCTGCGGCGGCGTTTCATGTTCTGCACGGCCAGTGCGGGGCCGGGCACGGCCAATCTGCTGACGGCTGCGGCGCTGGCCCATGCCAACCGCCTGCCGATGCTGATGCTGTGCGGCGATACCTTCCTCACGCGGCTGCCGGACCCGGTGCTGCAGCAGCTGGAACATTTCGGCAATCCGGCGCTGGGGCTGAATGACGCGTTCAAGCCTGTCAGCCGCTTCTGGGATAGGATCACGCATCCGGCGCAAGTCATCCAGTCGCTGCCTGCGGCGCTGGCCACCATGCTGGACCCTGCCGATTGCGGCCCGGCCTTTATCGGATTGCCGCAGGATGTGCAGGGCTGGGCCTGGGACTATCCCGAAAGCTTCTTTGCCCGGCGCGTGCACCGCATCCGCAGGCAGACCCCCGACGCGGCCGAGATTGCCGATGCCGCCGCTGCCCTGGGCCGCGCCGAACGCCCCATGATCATCGCGGGTGGCGGCGTGCAATATGCGCAGGCCGTGGCCGAACTGACCGCGTTTGCCGAAGCGCATGGCATTCCGGTGGTCGAAACCATCGCCGGGCGCGCGAACCTGCTGGCGACGCATCCGCTGAATGCCGGGCCCATCGGGGTGACCGGATCGGAAAGCGGAAACGCGATTGCAGAGGCAGCGGATGTGGTGCTGGCCGTGGGCACGCGGCTGCAGGATTTCACGACCGGGTCATGGACGGCATTTGCAAAGGATGCGCGCCTGATCGGGCTGAATGTCGGGCGCCATGACGCGATGAAGCATCTGTCCCTGCCTGTGGTGGGCGATGCGAAGCTGGCGCTGCCGCTGCTGGGCGCGGCGCTGGACGGGTATCGCGCCCCGCAGGGCTGGACTGACCGCACACGCAGCGAGCGGGCCGAATGGGATGCCTATGTCGCGCAGAATGTCAGCCACGGGAACCGCCCCAATTCCTATGCGCAGGCCATTGGTGTGGTGAATGACCTCTGCCACCCCCGCGACCGGGTGGTGACGGCGGCAGGCGGCCTGCCCGCCGAGGTGACGGCCAACTGGCGCACGCTGGATATCGGCACGGTCGATGTGGAGTTCGGCTTCTCCTGCATGGGGTATGAGATTGCGGGCGGCTGGGGCGCGCGCATCGCCCAGTCAGAGGTCGAGCCAGAGCGCGATACCATCGTGTTTGTGGGCGATGGCAGCTATCTGCTGATGAACTCGGACATCTATTCCTCTGTGCTGACGCAGAAAAAGCTGATCGTGCTGGTGCTGGATAATGGCGGCTTTGCGGTCATCAACAAGCTGCAGAACAATACCGGACAGCCCAGTTTCAACAATCTGATCGCGGATTGCCCGACTGTGGACGCGCCCTTTGCGGTGGATTTCGAATCTCACGCCCGCGCCATGGGGGCCGATGCCGAGACTGTCGCGAACCCGGCAGAACTGGCCGATGCCTTCAGGCGCGCGCAGGCGGCGGACAAGACTACTGTGATCGTCATGCAGGTGGACGCGTATGAGGGATGGACCACCAAGGGCGGCGCCTGGTGGGAGGTCGGGACCCCGCATGTCTCGGACAGCGACGCTGTGCGCGAAAAGCACCGCGCGACCGAGGCCGCGCGCATTCGCCAGCGGCAGGGGGTCTGACATGCGGCTGAAGGGCAATCGCTTTGTCGTCATCGGGCGGGCCGGGATGGACCTCTATCCCGATCCGCCCGGCACAAGGACCGAAGAGGCGACGCGCTTCGTCTCCTGCCTTGGCGGATCATCGGCCAATATCGCTGTCGCCATCACTCGGCTGGGGGGCAGCGCCGACCTGGTCACCTGCGTCGCCGATGACGCGATCGGGCGGTTTGCGCTGAATGAGCTGGACCGCTACGGGATTGGCCGCGCGCATGTCCGCTCGGTCGGGGGTGAGGCGCGCAATTCGCTGGCGGTGGTCGAAAGCCGGGTCGAGGACCATCAATCGGTCATCTACCGCAATGGCGCGGCGGATTTCGAGATGGGTGATGCGGATGTCGCAGGCGTGGATTACAGCGCCTATGATGCGCTGATCACCACGGGCACCGTATTCGCTGCCGAACCCTCCCGCAGCGCGGCCTTTCGCGCGTTTGATCTGGCGCGCGCCAAAGGGCTGCCCCTGATCTTCGATATCGACTATCGCCCCTATTCCTGGCCATCGGCGCAGGTGGCCGCAGAGGTCTATTCGCGCGCGGGTGCGCTGTGCGACGTCATCGTGGGCAATGACGTGGAATTCGGCTTCATGGCCGGGGATTATGCCAAGGGGTTGGACAAGGCGCGCGCGCTGGTGGCCGATGGTGCCCGGCTCGCAGTATACAAGATGGGCGAGAAAGGCGCGATCACCATTACCCCCGAGGGTGAGGTGAAAACCGGCATCTACCCCGCCACGCCGCTCAAGCCGACAGGGGCGGGTGATAGCTTCATGGGCGGGCTGGTTGCCGGTCTGGCCGAGGGTTTGTCCGTGCGCGATGCCGTGCTGCAAGGCTCTGCCAGCGCGGCCATGGTGGTCGCGCGTGTGGGCTGCGCGCCCGCCATGCCCACGCGCGCGGAACTGAGTGATTTCCGCGCCCGCCATGTCGATCCCGACGCCGATTGAGCAGGAGACGCCCATGCATATCCCCCCCCATGACAATCACAACCGCGCCATCGTCGATGAAGGTGACGCGCATGTGCCGCTGGTCTATTTCAACATCGTCAAGCTGCGCGCGGGTGAGCGTTTCGACTACCGTGTGAAAGGGTATGAAACCTGCATCGTTCCCGCCACGGGCACAGTGGCGGTGGACACAGGGGGCGCGCGTTTCGCGGATATCGGCAATCGCGGCGCCGATGTCTGGGACGGAGAGCCCGAGGGCGTTTATGTCCCCACCGACACGGGCGCCCGCATCACGGCCCAGACCGATACCGAATGCTTCATCGCGGGCGCGCAATTTGGCGAGACGCTCAAACCCTTTGCCGTGCGCGCGCCGGATCTGGATGTGGTGCAATATGGCAGCGATGACACCAAGACCCATCGCAAGATCAAGCATATCCTGGGCGCGGCGCATCATGACCGGGTCGGGCGTCTGCTGGTGTCCGAGCTGTTTACCGTGGGCGCCGGGGGCTGGTCGGGCTTTCCCAGCCACAAGCATGACACGGACCGACTGCCGGATGAAAGCCGCCATGACGAATGCTACAATTTCCGCTTCAGGCCCGATTACGGGTCCGGCCTGCAGATGTTGCAACGGGTCGATAACGAACCGGGTGACGCCTATCACATCGTCAATGGCTCGACCGTGCTGATCGACAAGGGCTATCACCCCTGCTGCGTGCTGCCGGGGTATGAGATGTATTATTTCACCATCCTGGGTGGGCAGTCGCAGCGCAGCCTGAAACAGTATTTCCAGCCGACCCATGCCGAACAGTTGCACACGATCCCCGGCATCATGGATATGGTGGCAAAGTTCAAATGAC
>PWWF01000262.1 GCA_003561595.1 Paracoccaceae bacterium
GTTCCCGGATCAGCCCGCTACCCGCATTTCGAATGTCCGCAGGCGCGGCAGGTCATGCAGCCCTCGATCATCACCATCTCGAACGCGCCGCAGGCCGGGCAGCTTGCCGCGCGGGAGCCGCCAGCGACCTGCACACGGGTATCGCGCGGATCGGCCTTCAGCCCCAGACCCTCACCCCCGATGAACCCGATCCGCACCAGATGCTGTTCGATCACCCCCCCGATCGCGGCCAGGATCGACGGGATATAGCGCCCTTCCACCCACGCCCCGCCGCGCGGGTCGAACACGGCTTTCAGCTCCTCGACCACAAAGGACACATCGCCCCCGCGCCGGAACACCGCCGAGATCATGCGCGTCAGCGCCACGGTCCAGGCGAAATGCTCCATATTCTTGGAGTTGATGAAAATCTCGAACGGCCGACGATGGCCATTGATGACCGTGTCATTGATCGTGACATAGATCGCATGGCTCGATCCGGGCCATTTCAGTTTGTAGGTATGGCCCTCCAGCGCCTCGGGGCGGTCGAACGGGGTCGACAGATAGACAACATCCGCCCCGGCATCGGCCTCGGGCGCGGCCTCCTGATTTTCCGCCACTGACAGGACCGAGCCTGTCACCGCATTGGGCCGGTAGGTCGTGCAGCCCTTGCAGCCCATGTCCCAGGCGGCCAGATACACGTCCTGGAACGCATCGAAGCTGATATCCTCGGGGCAGTTGATGGTCTTGGAGATGGAACTGTCCACCCATCTCTGCGCCGCTGCCTGCATGCGCACATGATCCATCGGTGCAAGCGTCTGGGCAGACACGAAATACTCCGGCAGCGGGGCATCGCCATGCATTTCGCGCCACAGGCGCACGGCGTAATCCTCGACCACCTCTTCGGTGCGCGCGCCATCCTTCTGCAGCACCTTGCGCGTGTATTCAAAGGCAAAGACCGGCTCGATCCCGGAACTGACATTGCCCGCATACAGGCTGATCGTCCCTGTTGGCGCGACCGAGGTCAGCAGCGCATTGCGGATACCATGGGCGCGCACGGCGTCGCGCACATCCGCGTCCATCGCCTGCATGGTCCCCGAGGCCAGGAAGGCTTCGGCATCGAACAGCGCAAACGCCCCCTTCTCGCGCGCCAGATCGACCGATGCCAGATAAGCCGCGCGCGCGATGGCGTGCATCCAGGCATCTGTCTGTGCCACAGCCGCGTCAGAGCCATAGCGCAGCCCGCACAGGATCAGCGCATCCGCCAGCCCCGTCACCCCCAGCCCGATCCGGCGCTTCGCCTCGGCCTCGCGCGCCTGCGCCTCCAGCGGGAAGCGGCTGGCATCGACGACATTGTCCATCATCCGTATCGCCACGCGCACCAGATCATCCAGCGCCTCCATGTCGAGCGCGGCATCGTCGCTGAACGGATCGCGGATCAGCCGCGCCAGATTGACCGACCCCAGCAGACAGGCCCCATAGGGCGGCAAGGGCTGCTCGCCGCACGGATTGGTCGCCGCGATCGTTTCGCAATACTGCAGGTTGTTAGCTGCGTTGATCCGGTCAATGAAAATCACGCCCGGCTCGGCATAATCATAGGTCGCGCGCATGATCCGGTTCCACAGATCGCGCGCCTGCACTGTGTGATAGACGCGGCCCTCGAAAACCAGTTCCCAGGGGCCATCGGTCTTGACGGCCTCCATGAACGGGTCGGTCACCAGCACCGACAGGTTGAACATGCGCAGACGCGCGGCATCCTGCTTGGCGGTGATGAAATCCTCGATATCGGGGTGGTCGCAGCGCATGGTGGCCATCATCGCGCCACGGCGCGACCCCGCCGACATGATCGTGCGGCACATCGCATCCCACACATCCATGAACGAGAGCGGCCCCGACGCATCCGCCGCCACCCCCGTGACCGGCGCGCCGCGCGGGCGGATGGTCGAGAAATCATACCCGATCCCGCCACCCTGCTGCATGGTCAGCGCGGCCTCTTTCAGCATCTCGAAGATACCGCCCATCGAATCGGGGATGGTGCCCATCACGAAACAGTTGAACAGCGTCACGCTGCGGTCGGTCCCCGCGCCCGCGATGATCCGGCCTGCGGGCAGAAAGCGAAAATCCTCCAGCGCGTTGTAGAACCGGTCCTCCCACAGCGCAGGCTCCGCCTCGACCGAGGCCAGCGCCCGCGCAATCCGCCGCCAACTGTCTTCCACACTCAGATCAAGCGCTGTGCCATCCGCCTCTTTCAGACGGTATTTCATGTCCCAGATCTGTTCGGCAATCGGGGCGGCAAATCGGCTCATGGCGCGTATCCTTGGGGGCGACAGCGGGAAAGCCTACAAGATACGCCCCCCGACCCCATCGGTCAACGGTTCCAACACAGCATATTCACGGCTTGGCAACCGCGGCTACGCCGCTATGGTGTCACCGAAGGCAGGGCAAGGGCAGCGGGCAGGCTCCGGTATGGCACAGATCAGCGCGGGCTGGGCACGGCAGGTCGGCTGTCTGGGGGTGACACAGATCCTCGGCTACGGGACGATCTTTTACGCCTACCCCATTCTGGCCGGGTCGGTTGCGCAGGAATTCGATGTGCCAGAGACCCATGCCTATGCCGTATTCTCCACGGGGCTGTTACTGGGCGGGCTGTTCGCCAGTGTCGCAGGCGGGTGGCTGGATCGCTTCGGGGCCCCGCATGTCATGGCGCTGGGCAGCTTTCTGGTGGCGCTTCTCTCGGCCGCACTGGGCTTTGCGCCGAATTTCGCGGTGTTCGGCGCCCTCATCATCACGCTGCAGGCGCTCAGCTTCATCGTGCTGTATGACGCGGCCTTTGCGGCTCTCGCCGTAGGCGTTCCACAGGGCACCCGCAAGGCGATCACGCGGCTGACGCTCATCGCGGGGTTCGCCTCGACGCTCTTCTGGCCGCTGACGGGGCTGATGGTCGAACAGATCGGATGGCGCGCGACCTATCTTGCCTTTGGCATCGCGCATCTGGGGCTGGCCTTGCCGCTGCATCTGTGGCTGGCGCGCACAAGCAGCCGGCAACGGCTCGACGGGCGCGAGACCAACGCCCCCGCCCCGCCCGACTGGCCCGTGCTGCAGGGGCAGATCGCGCGGCGGGCCTTCTGGGCTCTGGGGGCGAGTTTCGCGCTGACCGGCATGGCCATTGCCGCGCTTGGGGTGCATCTGGTGCCAAGTCTCATCGCGCTCGGGCTGGGCAGCAGCGCCTATCTGATCGGCATGCTGATGGGGCCTGCGCAGGTGGCGGTGCGGCTGGTCGATGCCACGATCTGGCGCAACCTGCACCCGCTCAGCGTAGCACTGATCTCGGGCGCAGCCATCGTGCTGGCGCTGGTGGCCCTGCTGGCCGCGCCGCAGGGGCTGGCCTTCGCCGTCGCCTTCGCCATTCTGTTCGGCGCGGGTCAGGGGCTGGCCAGCATCGTGCGCGGCGCCGTGCCGCTGGCACTGTTCGGCGCCTCACGGATCGGGCGCAGGCTGGGCCATCTGGCCGCGCTGCGCAATGTCACGGGCGCGGCGGCACCTTTTGCCTTCGCGCTCTCGGCCTCGGGGCTGGGGCTGGGCATGACCGTGGGCCTGACGGGCCTGATCGCGGCGCTGGGCTTTATGCTGCTTGTCGCCCTTCACCTCGGCATTCGGCGCCATATATTGCAGCGCCCATCCCTGCCGGTTAGGAACAGGCCATGACCGCGATCCATCTCATCAAGCTCTGCGTCGGTGCGCAACAGGTCGAGGACCTGATCGACTGGCAGCAAAACCCCCGCGCGAAGGGACCGGACGGCCTGCCCCGCCATGTCACCCGCATGTGGCCCAAACGCGCCGCAGAGATTCTCGCGGGCGGCTCGCTCTACTGGGTGTTCAAGGGCGTGGTGCTGGCCCGCCAGCGCATCCTGCGGCTTGATGAGGTGACAGGCAGCGACGGCATCATCCGCTGCGGCATCGTGCTCGACCCCGAGGTACATCGCACCGCCGCCACACCCAAACGCCCGTTTCAGGGCTGGCGCTACCTGCGCGCGCAGGATGCGCCCCCCGACCTGCCGCGCGCCCGCAAGGGCGATGACACTCTGCCCCCGGAACTTGACGCCGCGCTGGCCGAACTGGGTCTGCACTGAGCCCGCCAAACACCCGTACCAGGAAAACCCTGCAAGCTTCATCTTGCCAAAAATACTCAATAAAACAGCGCCGCCCGGCCCAACGCCACCACGGCGCGCGCCCATTTCATCTTGCTAAAAATACTCAAAAAGGGCGGGGCCGCAGGCCCCGCCCCCGGGCGTGCGGCCCGCAGGGCCGTGCGCAATCCCTCGTTCAGCCGATATTCTGCATCACCGGAAAGGTCTCGAGCAGCCACCAGCTGAAAGTCGCGAATGCCCCGGTCACCAGTGCCACACCCACCGCCAGCAGCAACAGACCCATACCTTTCTCGATCGCGCTCATGTGTCGCTTCAGCCGGTCCATTACTGCCATTGACCGCTGCACGAAAATCGCCGCCAGCAGGAATGGCAGCCCCAGCCCCATCGCATAGACGCCCAGCATGGCTGTCCCGCGTGCGACGGTCGCATCGGCGGCGGCAAGCGACAGGATCGCCCCCAGAACCGGGCCGATGCAGGGCGTCCAGCCAAAGGCAAAGGCCAGCCCCAACACATAGGCGCCAAAGGCCGATCCACCCCGGTCGCCCGCATCAAAGCGGATATCACGCGCCAGCAGACCGCCCGACAGGAACGCCGGTGGCGCAACAGAGGCCGCGCGCAGCGATGCCGTGGCCGCCGCTGCGGCGGCCCGATAGACGCCCAGAAAATGCAGGCCGAACGCGATCACCACCACCCCGGCGATCTGGCCGAAAACGTCGGCATTGCGCAAAAACAGATGCCCCATGGTCGAGGCCGTGAACCCCAGCAGCAGAAACACCGTGGACAGGCCCATCACGAAAAACAGCGCGGGCAGGATGGCGCGGCGGCTGGCCTGCCCCTCGGCGCGCAGCTCCTGCATCGAGATGCCGCCCATATAGGCCAGATAGGGCGGCACGATCGGCAGCACGCAGGGCGACAGGAAAGACAGGACACCGCCGCCAAAGGCGATCATCAGCGCAGCCATCAGGCTGGCGTCAAAAACATCTATGCCGAACATGCGCGCTCTCCGGTTCGAATCGTCGCGTCCCTCCAGCAATACGGAATTGCCACACGGATGGCACGCCCAGGTCAGTCACTTTCGCGTGGCATGCTGCACCATGTCGCAGGGCGGTCGCAAGACCGCCCTGCCTGCTGGTCCCCATGACACAGATCTCAGCCGCGCAGCGCCCACCAGCCGCGTTTCTTGCGGGCCGGTTGCGCCTCTTCCTTCTGCGCAGAACCCTCTGCCTCTGCGGTCGCAACAACAGAGGGTTCAGGGGTGACTTCAGCCGCTGCAGGTGCCGGCTCTTCGGGGGCCGCATCCTCGGACGCGGCACCTTCGGGTGCATCCTCAGCGGGGGCTGTTTTTTCCGGCGCAGCCTCTGCGGGCACAGGTGCGGGTTCGGCGGGCGCATCGGGTGGTGCGACCTCCGGCACCGCATCGGCTGCGGGTTCGGGCTGGGGCTCTGCGACCGGGGCATCAGGCGCGGTGACCACTTCGTCCGCCACCGGCGCCGCCTCTGGCTGCGCTGCCTCGGCGACCGGTTCGGGCGCGGGGGCCTCGGCTGCGGGCGCAGCCGCTTTGGGGGTGCGCTTGCGGGTGCGTTTGGGCTTGGGCGCAGGAGCGGTTTCCGCCTCGGGCGCGGCGTCCGGCTCAGGCGCAGCTTCGGCTCCGGGCTCGGCACTGGCCTCTGCCGTCTCTGCCGCATCCGTCGCAGCGGGTTTCCGGCCCCGCGCGCGCCGCGTGCGCTTGGGTGCGGCAGGTGCCTCGGCCTCTGCGGGTTCCGCCGCGGCAGCCTCTGGCGCAGCCTCTGCCTCGGCCTCGGGGGCATCCGCGGCAGATGTGTCCGCCGCGTCCGCCGTCCCGCTGTTGTCCTGCGCGTCATCCGCGCCATTATCCTTGCCGCCCCGCCGGCGCCGCCGCCGACGGCGCTTCTTGCGCGGCTGTTCCTCTTCGCCCTGCGGTGCGGCCGGGGCCTCTTCCACCTCTGCGGGCGCGATCACCTCTTCCTCGACCGGGGCAGCCATCAGATCAGCCGTGATCGAGATGACTTCGGCCTTCTGCACCGGCACCCGTGTCGCGGTCTTGAACTTCTCGATGGTGAAATCGGGGCTGACCATCAAGGGATCAGCCTCCAGCCGCACGGCCATGCCGTAGCGCGATTCGATCTGTGCCAGATGCTCGCGCTTCTGGTTGATGATGAAATTCACCACTGCTGCCGGGGCGCGCACCAGCACTTCGCGGGACCGCCCGCGCGTGCCCTCTTCCTCGATCTGGCGCAGCACGGACAGACCCATGCTGTCATCCGACCGGATCAGGCCCGTCCCGTGGCAATGCGGACAGGGCTGGGTCGTGGCCTCGAGCATGCCGGGACGCAGGCGCTGGCGCGACATCTCCAACAGGCCAAAGCCCGAGATGCGGCCCACCTGAATCCGCGCGCGGTCGGATTTCAGCTTGTCCTTCAGCATCTTCTCGACAGCAGCGTTATTCTTGCGCTCTTCCATGTCGATGAAGTCGATCACGATCAGCCCGGCCAGATCGCGCAGCCGCAACTGGCGCGCAATCTCGGCAGCGGCTTCCAGATTGGTCTTGAGCGCCGTATCCTCGATCGAGCCTTCGCGCGTGGCACGGCCCGAGTTGATGTCGATGGCGACCAGCGCCTCGGTTATCCCGATCACGATATACCCGCCCGAGGGCAGTTGCACCGTGGGGTTGAACATCGCGGCCAGATAGCCCTCGACCTGATAGCGCGCAAACAGCGGCAGCGGGTCGGAATAGAGCTTCACGTTCTTGGCATGCGAGGGCATGATCATCTTCATGAAGTTCTTGGCGACGCGGTAGCCCGTTTCCCCCTCGACCAGAACCTCGTCGATCTGCTTGTTATACAGATCGCGGATCGAGCGTTTGATCAGATCGCCCTCTTCATAGATCGGGGTGGGCGCGATGGATTTCAGCGTCAGGTAGCGGATCTGCTCCCACAGGCGCAGCAGGTAATCATAATCGCGCTTGATCTCGGCCTTGGTGCGATTGGCACCCGCCGTGCGGATGATCAGCCCTGCGCCCTCGGGCACCTCGATTTCATTGGCGATGGCCTTGAGCTTCTGGCGGTCGGCGGCATTGGTGATCTTGCGGCTGATCCCGCCCCCGCGTGCCGTATTGGGCATCAGCACGCAATAGCGCCCGGCCAGCGACAGATAGGTGGTCAGCGCGGCCCCCTTGTTGCCGCGTTCCTCGCGCACGACCTGCACCAGCATGATCTGGCGCACCTTGATGACTTCCTGGATCTTGTAGCGACGCATCCGGGGCTTGCGGCGCGGGCGCTCTTCCTCGACCGGGTCACCGCCATCGGACACAGCCTCGATCCGGTCGTCGAGTTCGGTCGCGTGATCTGCGGCGCGGTAGGGTTCGTCCTGATCGCCATTGCCAGTGGCGTCGCCATTGGGCTCGGCGCTGTCCTGGTTGTCGGCGGGGGCGTCCGTTGCGGCATCGTCGGCGTCGCCGCTGCGGGGGTCACCATCGCCCTCGGGGTCCAGAATGGCCATGCCCGCGACATCACCGCTCTGGGTCTGGTCATCGGATTTGGCGGCTGCGGCCTTGGCCGCAGGCTTGCGCCGGGACGAGCTGCGCCGCACCTTCTTGCCCTTGGGGCTGTCCTTGGCACCCTGCGCGTTGTCGTCATCCTCTTCCGCGGCCTCGGCGCTCAGCGCGCGTTCCTCGGCCAGCAGCTCCGCGCGGTCGGCGGCGGGGATCTGGTAGTAATCGGGATGTATCTCGTTGAAAGCGAGGAACCCGTGCCGGTTGCCGCCATAATCGACAAAGGCCGCCTGAAGCGACGGCTCGACCCGCGTTACCTTGGCGAGATATATGTTGCCCGCTAGCTGACGGCGCGCGGCCGTCTCGAAATCGAATTCCTCGACCTTGTTTCCGTCCACCACGACAACGCGGGTCTCTTCCGCGTGGGTGGCATCGATAAGCATTTTCTGAGCCATGTATGTCCAATGCGCGCCAGCGGCTGCGGGCCCCACCGCGAGGGTGGCGCCAAAGGCAGGCTGGCGTGACTTGTCTGAGCGTCCGAGCGGCTGGCGCACCCTGTTTGCCCCGAACGGCGCACCGCAGGGGTGCTGGTCCGGTCCGGGGGCAGTGTGCGTCTTGCAGCCGTCATTGCAGTTCCTGTTGTACCGCGCGAACCGCGCGGTCTGTGACGTTCGCCCGGTATTTCGGTTAAGGAAATCGCGAGCATATGCAGCCTTGCGGCCGATCCATCTGCGCTGGGCGACACGGGAACTGGCCCGCAGGTCTGCCCGGAGCAGCTAAATTCGTGCAGGGCCGCCCCGGTTTGGCCGGATATACCCTGTCGCTGCCACCATAGAGGGGTTTTGACGCAAATTACAATCACCAATTTCGCGGCCCATGCGGCTGGGGGCCAACATGCGTGCAAAACCGGGCGCAGGCACGCTGCCGGACTGAGGTGCCACATCTCCGAGTATTTCTGTCATCTGAATCCTGTGCCCGGCCCTGCGCCTGTCCAGGTATCGTTCAGACGCAGAAGGGGTCCGGACATGCCGATATCTGCCCGCCCGCTTCCGACACAAGATACCGCAACGCCTGATCCGGCATTGGCGATGCTGCGCCTGCTGATGCAGCGTTGTCGCGCCAAGGCGCTGGGGGGCCATGCCGAAGGGCAGCTTGCCGCGATGGTTGCGCGGTCCAAGGTCAGCGAACATGACGGCCATGCCAGCGACAAGGACATGATCGCAGCCATGGTCAGCGCGCAGGACATTCTGGCCGCCACGCTGGCCGGAACCGCCGCCATCGCCGAGGAACATGGCAATCTGCTGACACAGGACATGGCCATCGAACGCGGCCAGATGCACGAGAAATTCGCATGGCTGCTGCGCGCCCATCTTGGCTGAACCGGCGCGCGCGCCCTGCCCCCGGCACCGAAGTGCCACGCTAACCCATTGACGCACCAGCGTGCCGCCCCGGCAGTCTGGTGCGTTTTTCTTCACCCCTGCAATAACCACATCGCGATCAATGCCCTGCCCCCTGCGAATGAACGGGGCAAGGCCGATGTCGTGACGATAGGGTTCCCCGGACCGCGCCGCGACGGCCCCCGTCGCGCAAGTGACACGGCCCGCCAGACCGGGCCAACGGACTGAAAGGGAACGACTCATGTGGGATTTTTCGTTTGGACGCGGCATCGGCCTGATGGTCCAGACCCTGCCCTTTGTGCTGCTGCGCATGGCTGTCTATTTCGGCGCAGCCCTGGCCTATGTGCTGGTCACCGGCACCGGCGCGGGCATCGGCTGGGGCGTGGGCGCACTGGGCGATGACGGGTTTCGCGCCTCGGCCACCTTCTTTGGCGGGGTGACGGGGTTCGGCATCGTGCTGATCGTGATGTACTGGCTGCGCGAATATATCCTGTATATGGTCAAGGCGGGGCATATCGCGGTCATGGTCGAACTGATCGATGGCCGCCCCATGCCCGAAGGCCGCAGCCAGATCGGCCATGCACAGGCCATGGTGCGCCAACGCTTTGCCGAAGCCAGCACCCTCTTTGCGGTCGATCAGCTTATCAAGGGCGTGCTGCGCGCGATCACCGGCATGGTCCGCGGGCTGTTCACGCTGCTGCCGATCCCCGGCGCGCGCCAGCTTGTCACCATCCTGCGGGCCTTTCTGCGGGTCGCCGTGGGCTTCATTGATGAGGTGATCCTCGCCTATGGCCTGCGCACCCGCGCCACCGACCCGTGGGATTCGGCGCGCACGGCGCTGGTGCTCTATGCGCAGAATTACAAACCCATGCTGAAGAACGCCGCCTGGATCACGCTGTTTGTCTATGGCCTGATGGCGCTTCTGTTTCTGGTGATGCTGGCCCCGGCGGCGCTGATCACCAATCTCTATCCCGGCGGCATGTCGGCGATGGGCGTGGTGATCGCCTTCATTCTGGCCTGGTCGGTCAAGCAGGCCGTGCTGGAGCCGCTGGCCGTCGCCTGCCTGCTGCAGGCCTATTTCCGCACGATCGAGGGGCAGCAGCCCAATCCCGAATGGGACGCGAAGCTGCAGGACATGTCGGGCAGTTTCACCAAGCTCAAGGACCGCGCGATGCCCTCGCAACTGCGCGCGCAACCGCTATGATCGGGCGTGCGCTTGCCCTCTGGGCAGTGATGGCCCTGCCTGCCGCTGCCGGGCATTTCACCCATGACCGCAGCATCGGCTTTTCCGAGGACGGGCGTTATTTCGCGTTCAAGACCTATGGTCTGCAACGCGGGTCGGGCCTGCCCTTTGCCAATGTCTTTGTCGTCGATCTGGAGCGCAACGCCTGGGTGCAGGGCAGCCCCTTCCGCACTGGTCGCGGCGAAGAGGATATGGCAGCAGTCGAGGCCGCGCCCTTTGCCGCGCTGGAGGAGGTGCGCCGCGATGCGATGGGTGCCGCCGCCCCCATGCTGGGCGATCTGCAGATCCGCCGCCCCGCAACCGTGCTTTATGCGCAGGGAATCGGGCAGGCCGATCAAGCCGATGAACAGACCGGCATCCGCGTTCCCAACCCTGACCGGCCCACGGATGGGGCGCCATGGGGCGAGTTTACGCTGACACTGGGGCATGAAGAGGTGCCCGCCGCCGCTGAATTCTGCATCCGCCCCGAGGATCTGCGCGGCTACCGGCTGGAAATTGCCTATCCCGATGGCGACAGCCAGACACTGCACCAGGACACGCGCATTCCCGCCTCGCGCGGCTGCGCCGAAAGCTACCGGCTGGATGCGGTCCTCTCGGCGGGCATTCCGCAGGAGGGCACGCCCATGGTCGCGCTGATCTCGGTCTGGCAACAGGGGTTCGAGGGGTTGGAGCGCCATGTCATCGCCGCCCCCCTGCCGCCCCATCAGCGCCGCGAGGGGCAGACGACTGAGGAGGGCGCGCCCGCGCCCGACAGCATGGATGCGGCGCTTGCCGATTTCCTGCAGGGGTTTGACGCGAAGGACCCCGACGCGCTGGACGCGGCACTGCCCGCGCGGCAGAACGCGGACCCATCATCGCTGCGCTGGCCCGACGCCGAGCTGGCCCCGGTCGCGCGCGCGGCAGAGGTCTTTGCCGCCCGGACCGGATTTGCCCGCCACGGTCGGCTGCACATCACGCAAGAGGATATCGAGATCACGCCCGAAGGCGCTGGCGGCCCCTTCACCCTGTCGCTGATCCGGCTGCGCGCGGTCAATCTGGGCGCGGCGCGGCGCGCCGATCTGGCCGATATCTTTGGCAGCGACACGGTCGCCCCGCCCGAGGAATTCGGTATCGGCCCGCATGTGGAATGGCGCTTTGCCATGCGCCCGGTGCAGGGCATGCGCGCCGATATCGTGGCTGCCGGACAGCGCGAGATCAGCGAGAGCGAACTGGCCGATTGCGGCCCCCTGCCCTGCGACGCGCCCGATGCGCTGGACCCTGATACCGCCGGTCTGGATTGCGCGGAACTCGGCACTGCCGACACGCCGGGCACGGCAACGCGCGCAGGCGCGGCACTGGGCGCGCTACAGGACAGCGCGCAGGCCAGCGAATGGCTGATCGAGCATGGCTTGTGGCAGACCGACGCCATGCAGATCGTGACACTGGAGAATGGCCGCGCCACGTCCTGCCACTGGACCACGGCGCTCCCGAACTGACCCCACCCATGGATAGGACATGACCCATGATCAAGCCTGTTTTTCGCCCCGCATTCAGCGCTGTTCTTCTGGCCCTGGGCATGGCCATCCCCGACACCGCGCAAAGCCCGCTCGACCGCTATGAGCGGCTGAAAACAGAGGCCGAGCGCGGTGACACTGACGCGATCTATGATCTGGGCGTCATCTATTATCTGGGCACCATGGCCCGGCACGGTGGCCCCGAGCGCGATGAAGAGCGCGGCTTGGAGCTGTTCCGCCCGCTTGCCGAGGCAGGCCATGCGCAGGCGCAATGGCGGCTGGGCTGGGCCTATGAGATGGGCAGCGGGGTCGAGCGCGACGCGGAAACCGCCTATCGCCTGTACACGGACTCGGCAGCGCAGGGTTTTGTTCATGCCAAGCAGACGCTGGGAAAGCTGTATATCGACGGGCGCGGCACGGAACCCGATTACGACCGCGCCTATGACCTGCTGCGCACGGCCGCCGAGGCCGATGTCGTGCGCGCCATGATCGATCTGGCGCGGCTCTATCAGGACCCGGATCGCGGCCCTGTCCACGACCCTGAACGCGCCATCCACTGGCTGACCATTTCGGCCGAGAACAACCAACCCACATCGGTCAGAGAGTTGTCGAACGCCTATCTGGAAGGCAACGGTGTCGAACGCGACCCGGTCGCTGCGCTGCGCGTCTATGTCGAATACGAGGAACGGACGGGGCGCGAACAGACCACCGCGCTGCTGCGTGTCCTGTCACAACTTAGCGCAGAGGACCGCATCATCGTCGATCAGGTCGCCGAGGCCGAAAACTGGCTGGCCGATGACTGACACACGCGGCCTGCCGCAATAACTGCAGCACATGCGCCATAAAATGCGCCTCCCCCTCTGTTTGAAGGGGGAAGTGGCAGCAGCTTGTCCCTATCCTGCGTCGATCTTCATGTGCAAAGGACAGTGACATGATCCGATACGGATTCCCGGCATTGATGACATGCCTTTGGGTCGCGATTGGCGCGGCCTTTCTTGCGGCCCCTGCAGCGGCGCGCGGGATCGAGGGGGCGATGCCCCATCCCATGGTGCCCCTGCCCGCCGAGGGCTATATCACGCGCGATGATTTCACCGATTTCGCCGAGATCGAATTCCTGGCCTCGCCCCATCCCGGCGGGCGCGATCCCGAATTCGAGGAAACGCTCGAGGTCGAGGGCGCCTGGCGGCAGATGGTCTATGAGGTGGACGGGCTGGAACTGTCGCTCTTGCGGCTCTATCGCGGGTATCTACAACATTTCGAAAGCTCCGGATTCGAGGTCGTGTACCACGGGATTGGCGATGAACTGGGGGCTGGAAACGGTCAGATTTTCCACAGCCAGCAAGGACGCCTCACACCTTTCGGCGCGACATCGACCGAGGATTCGAATGCGTATATTCTCGCGCGGAATGAGGCTGCGGATATTGTGGTCTCGCTGTCCTTCATGACCTATCGCGGACGTCGGGCCATTGTCGTGAACGCTGTCGAGATCGAGGATATGGCGCCGCTTGATCTGTTCGCCCCCGAACCACAGGCCGAACCGGAACCCGAAGCCGCCGCCGAGCCCGAGGTCGCGATGGTCGCCGAGCCAGAGGCAGAGCCCGAGATGCCGCTGGTCCAGCAGGCGGTCGA
>PWWF01000202.1 GCA_003561595.1 Paracoccaceae bacterium
AACTCATTGGCCGCCCGCATGATCCGGATGGCGATTTCGCCGCGATTGGCGACGAGGATCTTGTTGAAGTTGGCCATATCTGTCCCCTTGGCTGGAAAAAGCGATACCGTGACCGTTTTGTTACCGATTTCTGCACTGCAGTAAAGCTTTGGCATTCGGGGCATGGCGCGGCGTTTTTTGGTAAGCGTACAGAACTTTTCGGGAACACTCCTTCCCCTTTTGCAACAGGCGCGCTAGACTCCGGCGCATGAGCGATTTCAATTCCGAACCCTCCCTTTCGGCCCGCGCCATGGCGGCGCGGCCCGCGCCCTATCTGGACGGGCTGAACCCTGCGCAACGGCAGGCGGTCGAGGCGCTGGACGGCCCGGTGCTGATGCTGGCAGGCGCGGGCACCGGCAAGACCAAGGCGCTGACTGCGCGGATCGCGCATCTGCTGAATACGGGCCGCGCCTGGCCCTCGCAGATCCTGGCGGTGACCTTTACCAACAAGGCCGCGCGCGAAATGAAGCTGCGTGTCGGCGGCTATCTGGGCGACGCGGTCGAGGGGATGCCCTGGCTGGGCACATTCCATTCGATCAGCGCGAAACTGCTGCGTCGGCATGCGGAACTGGTTGGGCTGAAATCCACCTTCACGATTCTGGACAGCGACGATCAGTTGCGGCTGCTGAAACAGTTGATCATTGCCGCGAATATCGATGAGAAGCGCTGGCCTGCGCGGCTGATGGCCTCGATCATCGATCAGTGGAAGAACCGCGCCTGGCGGCCCGATCAGGTGCCCAGTTCCGAGGCGAGCGCCTTCAACAATCGCGGGACCGAGATCTATGCCGCCTATCAGGAGCGGCTGAAAACGCTGAATGCCTGCGATTTCGGCGATTTGCTGCTGCATTGCGTCAGCATCTTTCAGGCGCACCCGGATGTGCTGGAAACCTATCAGAAACGGTTTCGCTATATTCTGGTGGACGAGTATCAGGACACGAATGTCGCGCAGTATCTGTGGCTGCGGCTGCTGGCATCGGGGCATCGTAATATCTGCTGCGTGGGGGATGATGACCAGTCGATCTATGGCTGGCGCGGGGCCGAGGTGGGCAATATCCTGCGCTTCGAGCGCGATTTCGAGGGCGCGACCGTCGTGCGGCTGGAACAGAATTACCGCTCGACCCCGCATATTCTGGCCGCGGCCGGGCAGGTCATCGCTGCCAATGAGGGGCGGTTGGGCAAGACCCTGTGGACTGAGGCGCAGGACGGCGAGAAGGTCCGTCTGATCGGCCATTGGGATGGCGAGGAAGAGGCGCGCTGGATCGGCGAGCAGATCGAGGATCTGAGCCGCGGCACCCGCGGGCTGGACCCGTTCAGCCTGAATCAGGTGGCGGTATTGGTGCGCGCCAGCCACCAGATGCGCGCGTTCGAGGATCGGTTTCTGACCATCGGGATGCCCTATCGCGTGATCGGTGGCCCGCGATTCTATGAGCGGATGGAGATTCGTGATGCCATGGCCTATTTCCGCCTGGCGGTCAGCCCGGCGGATGATCTGGCGTTCGAGCGGGTCGTGAACACCCCCAAGCGGGGCTTGGGCGACAAGGCGCAGCAGACCATCCAGCGGATCGCGCGCGCGCAGGGCCTGTCGCTGGTGCAGGGCGCCGCGCTGGCGATTGAAGAGGGCGCGATCAAGGGCAAGGGGGCAGGGCAGTTGCGCGCGCTGATCGACGCGATTGCCCGCTGGCACGCGGCTGTCGGCACCACCGCGCCCGTGGCCGAGGATGACCTGATCGAGACGCTGGCGCCCAACCCCGCGCAGTCCCATATCGAACTGGCCGAGGCGATCCTGGAGGAATCGGGCTATACCGAGATGTGGCTGAACGACAAGACGCCCGAGGCGCCGGGGCGGCTGGAGAATCTGAAGGAACTGATCAAGGCGCTGGAAGAATTCGACAATCTGCAGGGGTTTCTCGAACATGTCGCGCTGATCATGGATAATGACAGCGACGCGGCAGAGGCCAAGGTCACGATCATGACGCTGCATGGCGCCAAGGGGCTGGAATACCCCGTCGTGTTTCTGCCGGGATGGGAGGATGGCCTGTTCCCCTCGCAACGCTCGATGGACGAATCGGGGCTGAAGGGCCTCGAGGAAGAGCGGCGGCTGGCCTATGTCGGGATCACCCGCGCCGAACAGCTTTGCACCATCAGCTTCGCGGCCAACCGGCGGGTATACGGGCAATGGCAGTCGCAGATGCCCTCGCGCTTTGTCGATGAACTGCCGTCCGAGCATGTCGAGGTGCTGACGCCACCGGGCCTTTATGGCGGGGGCATGGCCGGGGCCGCTACGTCCACCAATATCGAGGATCGTGCCACGCGGGCCGATGTCTACAACTCTCCGGGGTGGCGGCGGTTGCAGGCCTCCCAGCGCCGCCCCACCGCCCAGCCGCGAGAGGCGCGTGACATGGTGATCGACGCGACCGCTGCCCCGGCGCATGAGACAGGCGAGCGCGTCTTCCACCGCAAGTTCGGCTATGGCCGCGTCGAATCCGTCGATGGGGACAAGCTGTTCATCCGGTTCGAGAAATCGGGGCCGCGTCATGTCGTGGCAAAATTCGTCGTGCCTGCGGCGCAGGCCGATGATGTGCCATTCTGAGCACTGCCGATAACCATGTTCTGAGAATGAAGAAGGCGACAGCCCCAGGGAGGAGGAGGGGGCTGCCGCCAATCGTGCAAGACCCTGGGAGGAGGATCGGGCCTTTGCATCTGTCGGGCCAATGGCCCTATCTTCATGAAACGTCCGGCCAGGGAGGAGGAGGGCCAGATCGTCTCAACGAACGCCCCAGGGAGGAGGAGGGGGCGCACGTTCCGTGCCGGTTACAGACAAGTGCTGCCTGTCCCGGAATATGGGGCGATGACCAAGGGAGGAGGAGTGGCCATCGCCGCGATCGGACCCCAGGGAGGAGGAGGGGGGCCGAAAGCCTTTATTTCTTGTACGCCGCTTCCTGTGCGAGGCGCGTGATCATCGATCGGCTGATGCCCAGATCGTCCAGTTCGCGCGTACTCAGCTGCGAAAGCTCAGCGTGGGTCCGATTGTACACCCGACGACGCGTAATCCAGAGCCTGATCCGCGCCAGAATGTCATTTGCAGCCCCGCCTTGGCGTTCGATGCCGATTGTTTCAGCAATATGTGCCATCGATATGCTACCTTTGTCTTGCGGCGATCTCCAAGACAGCTACCCGCCGCTTCGTTGAAACAAAGATAGCAACTTGCTGCGCCTGCACAATGGCTGATGCTGCAATGCGGCTATGCGCTAGAGGAATGTTTACCCTAGGTAATTTTCGATCTGCCCGCTGTTTGATCCGAGTGCGGGAGAATTACGCAAAACAGATGAGGAATTATCCCGAATGCGGCGAATTGGGGGCTGCAGAATGCCGTTATGGGGTCTGTGCCGGTCGCCTGCGAAGGCGTCAGGCGGTCAATTCGCCCTTGCTGTCTGGCTCGAAATGCCCATTTTGCTTTGGAAAGCTGGAACAGGATGTCTGATATGGCGGTGTCGCGCGACGCGATTCTGGATGCGCTGAAACATGTCACATTGCCGGATGGCGGCGATCTGGTGTCTCGAAACCTGATACGCGCCTTGACGATAGAGGCGGGCGCCGTGCGGTTCGTGATCGATGCCGAAACGCCAGACCGCGCGCGCGCTCTGGGCGAGGTGCGCGGCGCCGCCGAATCCGCGATCCGGGCGCTGGACGGGGTGACGCAGGTCTCTGTCGCGCTGACAGCGCACGGCCCCGCCGCCAAAGGCAAGGGCGCCGCACCGGGGCTGAAGCTGGGCCGCCACCCGACCGAGACATCGGGCAAGCAGAGTGTTCCGGGCGTGCAGCACATCATTGCAATTGGTTCGGGCAAGGGCGGGGTCGGCAAATCGACCGTGGCCAGCAATCTGGCCGTCGCGCTGGCGCGGCTGGGCGTGCGCGTCGGGCTTCTGGATGCCGATATATATGGTCCCAGCCAGCCGCGCATGATGGGGGTCGAACGCAAGCCCGGCTCGCCCGATGGCAAGACGATCATCCCGCTGCAGGCGCATGGGGTCACGATGATCTCTATCGGCTTGCTGCTGAAAGAGGATGAGGCCGTGATCTGGCGTGGTCCGATGCTGATGGGCGCGCTGCAGCAATTGCTGACCCAGGTCGAATGGGGCGCACTGGATGTGCTGCTGGTCGATATGCCGCCGGGCACGGGCGATATTCAGCTTACATTATGCTCCAAATTCGATGTGCGCGGCGCGATTGTCGTCTCAACCCCGCAGGATGTGGCGCTACTGGATGCGCGCAAGGCCCTGCGCGCGTTCCAGACGCTGAAAACCCCGGTGCTGGGCCTGATCGAGAATATGTCGACCTTTATCTGTCCCAAATGCGGACATGAGGAGCATATCTTTGGCGAAGGCGGCGTCCAGCGCGAGGCCGAGAAACAGGGGCTGAGCTTTCTGGGCGAATTGCCCCTGAGTGTCGAGGTCCGGCTGGCCAGCGATAGCGGGATGCCCGTCGCGGCGACTGACAGCCCCGTCGCGCGCGCCTATGAGCGGATGGCAACCCGCGTGATCGAGGCCATCGGCACGCGCTGAGCCTGTTTTCGCACGGATTCGGGATTTCATGGAATCCGGTCGCGGAAAGTTCCGGGATTTCATGGAATCTGCCGATATCCCACGTTCACGGCCATTCCCGAACGAATCACTGCGCTGTGATTCGGCGTGAATCGCCGTTCACACGCATGTTTTCAGGTCGAGAGCGCGTTGAGACTCCGGAATGAGCGGCGGATTCTGTGCTATATCGGCAACAAAAACCGCTCTTCCAAAACTTTCGTGGAATCTTGTGGAACATCGCAGTTTGGGCTGCGCGTGTATGGCTATGGCTAGTATATCGGTTAGTTCCTGTAATGTTCGCACAATATATAGTTGAGATTGGAGGATATCCACAGGATGCTGTGGGTAATTTGTGGAAAGCCGTAACACCCTTTCGCGACACAAGATGATCTTTTTTGTTGCTGCCCATGAAATTCCATGGCATCCCATTGAGCAAGATAAACGGGCAGTAAGGGGCAGCTAAAGACCCCACCGAGGCAGAGTTTCATACAGGCACCCCGCTTATCTGAACAAATAGATCCGGCGCGCTCGCGAGCAGCATTCCCCCTCCCCCAAGGAGCGAGCGTCAACCGGGCACCCAGCGATGGGACAGTCGGCGGATCGGGCAGTGGCAGCAGCTCGATCCGCCGTTTTCATTTTTGCGGCCCGCGATACGCGTGCGCGGCCCCGCGACAGAGAGAGGAACCGCCGGTTGGTTTCGCGCAGGTTCAGAAGCACGTTCCACCAGAAGGTGGATGGCAAGGGTCGCGTCTCGATCCCTGCCACCTTCCGGCGCGTGATTGAACTTGGCGACCCGGACTGGAAAGAGGGCCTGCGCCCCAATTTCATCATCGTCTACGGGATGGAGTATCAGCAGCGGCTGGACTGCTTCACGCTGGACGGGATGGAAGAGATCTACGAGCGCATCGACCTGATGCATCCGGGATCGGAAGAGCGCGAAGAGATGGAGCTGATCTATAACTCCTACTCGCTGGACGCGCAGATCGACGATGACGGGCGCATCATCCTGCCGCAGATGCTGCGCGACAAGCTGGAGCTGGAGCCCGATGAAAAGGCGCGCTTCATGGGGCGCAACGATCATTTCCAGATCTGGAAGGACGCGACTTTCAACGCGGCCTATGCCGAACAGAATGTGCGGATGAAGGTCGGTCGCGCCCCGCAATACGACCCGCGCATCAAGATGCCGGCCAAGCCGCGCGGCGTGCCAACGGAAAGCTGAGGATGTACGTGAGCGCGCCACCGCATATCCCGGTCCTGCTTGCACCGATCCTTGCGCGTCTGGCCCCGATTGCCGGTCGCTGGCTGGATGGCACGCTGGGGGCGGGTGGCTATGCGCGCGGCCTGCTGGACGCGGGGGCGGCACAGGTGATCGGCGTGGACCGCGACCCCCTGGCGCTGGACATGGCGCGCGACTGGGGCCGCGAATATGGTGATCGCCTGCGCCTTGTGCAGGGCAATTTCGCGCAGCTTGACGACCATGCGGGCGGGCCGCTGGATGGGGTGGTGCTGGATCTGGGCGTCTCCTCCATGCAGTTGGACCAGCCTGAGCGCGGCTTTTCCTTTACCCGCGACGGCCCGCTGGACATGCGCATGTCGCAAAGCGGCCCTTCGGCGCATGATCTGGTCAATGGGGCCGAAGAATCCGCGCTCGCCGATATCCTGTTTCATTACGGTGAGGAGCGCGCCTCGCGCCGCATTGCCCGCGCGATCATCCGGGCGCGGGCGCAGGCCCCCATCGACAGCACAGCGCAGCTTGCCACGATCATCAGCGGCTGCCTGCCGCACCCCAAACCCGGCGCCAGCCACCCGGCAACCCGCAGCTTTCAGGCGCTGCGCATTGCCGTGAATGCCGAGTTTGACGCGCTTGTTGACGGGTTGGAGGCCGCGGAACGCGCGCTTTCCCCCGGCGGCAAGCTGGCCGTGGTCAGTTTCCACTCGCTCGAGGATCGCGTGATCAAGCGCTTTCTCGCCGCGCGCGCGGGGCAGGGCGGGCGCGCCAATCGCTACGCGCCCGAAGCCCCGCAACCCGATGCGCGCTTTCGCCTGATCGACAAGCGCGGCATTGCCGCCGATCCGGCGGAACTGGCACAGAACCCGCGCGCGCGCTCCGCCCGGTTGCGGCTGGCCGAAAGGTTGGACGCACCCGCAGGCCCCGTGGACCGCACCGCACTTGGCCTGCCCGCCCTTGCCCTGGAGCGCCGATCATGAGGTCCGCATGAGAAGTCTGCTGTATCTGTTCACTGCGCTGGGGGTGATCGCGCTGGCTGCCTGGGCTTACCGCGAGAACCACCTGACCCGGCAGGCCATGAATGAACGCGGCGCGCTGGAGCGTGAGATCGTGCTGCTGAAGCAATCCATCAGCATCCAGCGTACCGAATGGGCCTATCTGAACCGCCCCGACCGGCTGCGCGATCTGGTCGATCTGAATTTCGAGCGGCTGCGGCTGGTGCCGATCACCGCCGACCATTTCGGTGAGATCGGCACGATTGCCTATCCGCTGCCCGAGGCCCGATCAGAGGTGGTGGACACGATCGAGACATTCGGCGCCATCGAGCATCTGATGGCCCACCTTGACCCGCAATCGGAGGACCCATGATCCGCACACCGCTGCGCCCCCTTGCCCGTGTCCTGCGCGCCCGCGAGGTGGGCGAAAACCCCGACCTGATCGAACGCGAGAACCGCCGCCTGCGGCAAGAGGCTGCGCGCGATCAGGCGCGCGCGCGGGCCGAGGGGCGGCTGGTGGTGCTGTCGCTGATCTTTGTTTGCGCGTTCGTCGTGCTCAGCGCGCGTATGGGCCTGCTGGCCGCGACCGAGCCGGTCGCCGTATCCCCCGGTATTTCCGAGGATATTTCCAGCGCCCGCGCTGACATCCTCGACCGGCATGGCCGCGTGCTGGCGACCAATCTGGCCACCCATGCGCTTTATGCCGAAACGCGCCGCATGGTCGCGCCAGAGCAGGCCGCGCGCGAACTGGCGCGCATCTTCCCCGATATCGATGCCGAACGGATGGCCGCGCGCTTCACCGACCCCAATCGCCGCTTCATCTGGATCCGCACGCGCCTGTCGCCCGAGCAGAAACAGGCCGTGCGCGATATTGGCGAACCGGGGCTGATGTTCGGCCCGCGCGAGATGCGGGTCTACCCCAATGGCCGGATGGCCGCGCATATCATGGGCGGGGCCAGTTTCGGCCAGCAGGGCGTGCGCGCCGCCGAGGTGATCGGTGTGGCCGGGATCGAGCTGTTTTTTGAGGATCGCCTGCGAGACCCCCAGCAGACCGACCAGCCCCTTGAACTGTCGATTGACCTGACGGTGCAGGCCACCGTGACCGAGGTGCTGGAAGGCGGCAAGAAGATGCTGAACGCCCGTGGTGCCACCGCTGTGCTGATGGATGTGCATACGGGTGAGGTGATCAGCCTTGTCTCACTGCCCGATTTCGACCCCAATAACCGGCCCGCCCCCCCGACCGAGGGTGAGCCTGCCGACAGCCCGATCTTCAACCGCGCCGTTCAGGGGTATTACGAACTTGGGTCGGTGATGAAAACCTTTGCCGTCGCGCAGGCGCTGGATGAGGGCGATGTCCGGCCCGACACGGTCATCGACACGCGCGGACCGCTGACATGGGGCCGGTTCCGCATCCGTGATTTCCGCGACTATGGCCCGGAATTGTCGGTCAAGGATATCATGGTCAGATCCTCGAATATCGGGACCGCGCGGATCATGCGCGAGATCGGCGCCGAACGGCAGCAGGAGTTTCTGCGCAAGCTGGGCCTTCTGGACAGCATGCCGCTGGAACTGGTCGAGGCCGCGCGCTCGCGCCCCCTGCTGCCCGACCGCTGGTCCGATCTGTCGGTGATGACCATTTCCTACGGGCATGGCATGTCCACCAGCCCGCTGGCACTGGCCGCGACCTATTCGACGCTGGTCAATGGCGGGCGCAAGGTCACGCCCACGCTGCTGAAACAGGATCAGGTGCAGGCCGGGGAACAGGTGATCTCCGAACATGCCTCGGACCAGATCCGACTGATGCTGCATCAGGTCGTGCAAGAAGGCACCGCCTCTTTCGCGCGCATTCCGGGCTATCCGGTGGGGGGCAAGACCGGTTCGGCCGACAAGCCCAACCCGCAGGGCGGCGGCTATATGGACGAGGCCGTTCTGGCGACCTTTGCCTCGGTCTTTCCGTCGCACGCGCCGCGCTATGCGCTGGTCGTCACGCTGGATGAACCCACCGACACCACCGGGCCAGAGCCGCGCCGCACTGCGGGCTGGACCGCTGTGCCCGTTTCTGCCGAGATCACGCGCCGCGTGGCCCCGCTGCTGGGTCTGCGCCCCGAGAGCCTGAGCACGGCCAATGCCAGCTTCATACAGGGTCATTGAACCTGCCGCCCGAACTGGAGTAACACCCGCCCCGACACCCCCCTCAGGAGAGCGCCCGCGTGACTGACCTGCCCCCCCGCCCGCTCTCGGCGCTTGGCCTGAGCCCCAGCCGTGGCGGCAATGTGACCGTGACAGGGCTGGCCATCGACTCGCGCCATGTCGGCGAGGGTGGGTTGTTCGCAGCGCTGCCCGGCAGCCGCGTGCACGGGGCCGAGTTCATCTCTTACGCGCTGCGCATGGGCGCGGCGGCCATCCTGACAGACCGCGAAGGGGCCGCCATCGCACAGGATGCGCTTGCCGCGTCCGACGCGGCGCTGGTGCTGGCAGAGGACCCGCGCGCCACGCTGGCCGGGGCCGCGGCGCTGTGGTTCGGCGCGCAGCCTGCCACGATGGTCGCGGTGACCGGCACCAATGGCAAGACCTCGGTTGCCAGCTTCACCCGCCAGATCTGGACCCATCTGGGCGAAGAGGCCGCCAATCTGGGCACAACCGGGGTCGAAGGGGCGTTTTCCGCGCCGCTGGCCCATACCACGCCCGACCCCATCACCCTGCACCGCCTGCTGGCCGAAATGGCGCAGGCCGGTGTGACCCATGCCGCGATGGAGGCCTCCTCGCACGGGCTGGACCAGCGGCGGCTGGACGGGGTGCGGCTGGCAGCGGCGGCGTTCACAAATCTCAGCCAGGACCATCTGGACTATCACGCCACGATGGACGGCTATCTGGCCGCCAAGGCGCAGCTTTTTGCGCGGCTTTTGCCCGATGACGGGGTCGCGGTGGTCAATATGGACGATGCGCATGGCCCCGACATTTTGGCCATTGCCGAGGCGCGCGGACAGAGCACGCTGACCATCGGCATAGATGAAGATGCCGATATCCGCATCCTCGCCCAGCGGTTTGACGCGGCAGGGCAGGTGCTGCGCTTTTCCTATGACGGGCGCGTCTATCAGGAACATCTGCCTCTGATCGGCGGGTTTCAGGCCGAGAATGTGCTGGCGGCGGCAGCGCTGGTGCTGGCCTGCGGGGCCGAGATGCCCGAGATCGCCATGCGCCTGTCGCGGCTGGAAGGGGTGCGCGGGCGGATGCAGCTTGCGGGCACGCGTTCGAACGGGGCGCCGGTCTTTGTCGATTATTCCCATACGCCTGCGGCGGTCGAAACCGCGTTGCGGGCGTTGCGGCCCCATGTGATGGGGCGGCTTGTCGTTGTTCTGGGCGCCGGGGGCGACCGCGATCGCGGCAAGCGCCCGCTGATGGGCAAGGCAGCGGCCGATCACGCTGATGTTGTATATGTGACAGACGACAACCCCAGATCCGAGGATCCACAGGCGATCCGTATTGAGATTCTGCAAGCCTGCCCCGACGCGCATGAGGTCGGCGACCGGGCCGAGGCGATCCTGCGCGCGGTGGATTCGCTTGGCCCCGGTGACGCGGCGCTGATCGCGGGCAAGGGGCATGAGACGGGCCAGATCATCGGCGACACGGTCTATCCCTTTGATGATGTCGAACAAGCCTCGGTCGCCATCGCGGCGCTGGAGGCGCGGATATGACCCTCTGGACCGCTCAGGACGCGGCGCTTGCGACAGGCGGCACTGCCACAGGCGACTGGCAGGCAGCGGGCCTGTCCATCGACACGCGCAGCCTGCGCCCCGGTGATCTGTTCATTGCGCTGAAAGCGGCGCGGGACGGGCATGACTTTGTCGCGCAAGCGCTTGTAAAAGGGGCGGCTGCCGCGATGGTCAGCCACCGCCCCGATGATGTGCCCGCCGACGCACCTCTGCTGGTCGTGCCCGATGTGATGGATGCCTTGCGCGCGCTGGGCGCGGCAGGGCGCGCCCGTGCCCGCGCGCAGGTCATCGCCGTGACCGGGTCGGTCGGCAAGACCTCGACCAAGGAAATGCTGCGCGAGATGCTGTCCGAATTCGGGCAGGTCCATGCCGCCGAGGCCAGTTTCAACAACCATTGGGGTGTGCCGATCACCCTTGCGCGTCTGGACCCGGCCGCCGATTTTGCCGTGATCGAGATTGGCATGAACCACCCCGGTGAGATCGCGCCGCTGGCCGAACTCGCCCGCCCCCATGCCGCGCTGATCACCACAATCGCCCCCGCGCATCTGGAAGCATTCGACAACATCGACGGCATCGCCCAAGAAAAATCGTCCATCTTCAAGGGGCTCGGCGCAGGTTCTCATGCGATCTACCCCGCCGATCTGCCCACCAGCCCGATCCTTGACGCTGCCGCCCGCGCCAGCGGTGCCAATTGCCTGCCGTTCGGCGACGGGACAGCGCTGACGCTGCAAGACATCACCCAATCCCCCACCGCCCTTGTGCTGCATGCGCAGATCGATGGCCTGCCGCTTGTGGTGCGGCTGCGCGATGCCGGGGCGCATTTTGCCACCAATGCGCTGGGCTGTCTGGCTGTGGCTCATGCGCTGCAGCTCGACCTCGCGCGCGCGGCCATGGCGCTGGGGCGCTGGCAACCGCCCGCAGGGCGGGGCGCGCGCCAGCGTATCCGCCTCGATCCGATCGATGATCTGTGTTTCACCCTGATCGATGACGCCTATAACGCCAACCCGACATCCTTGCAGGCCGCGCTCGCCATGCTGGCCGCACTCGCGCCCGGGCAGGCGCAATCGGGCCGCCCCGGACGCCGCATCGCGATTCTGGGCGACATGCTGGAACTGGGCGCGGATGAAGTGGCGCTGCATGCGGAGTTTGCGTCCGACCCGTCCATGGCCGATATCGATATCGTGCATTGCGTGGGCCTGCGCATGGCCGCGCTCCACGCGGCCCTGCCGCCCGGGCGGCAGGGCAGGCAGGTCGCGCAGGCCGATGATCTGGCCAATATCGCCCACACACTGGTCGCCCCCGGCGATATCGTGCTGGTCAAGGGGTCGAAATCAAGTGTCGTGTCGCGCGTGGTCGATGGGCTGCGCAGTCTGGACACGCGGGCTGCCTGAGAGGAAGAGAGAGTAAGCGATGTTATTCTGGCTGACGGAATTTGCCGATACCCTGCCCGGGTTCAACCTGTTCCGCTTCATCACCTTTCGGGCAGGTGCGGCGTTTTTCACAGCACTCCTGTTCGGCTTTTTCTTCGGCAAGCCGCTGATCAACATGTTGCGCCGCCGTCAGGTGAATGGCCAACCCATCCGCGAGGATGGCCCCGAAAGCCATATGCTCACCAAGACCGGCACGCCCACCATGGGGGGGCTGTTGATCCTGTCGGCGCTGACCGTGGCCACGTTGCTCTGGGCGCGCTGGGACAACCCCTATGTCTGGATCGTGCTGGCGGTCACGCTGTGTTTCGGTGCCATCGGGTTCGCCGATGATCTGTCCAAGGTGTCGCGCGGCAATGTCAGCGGCGTGCCGGGACGGGTGCGGCTGGCGCTGGGGGTGGTGATCGGCCTTGCCGCCAGCTTTGCCGCGATGCAGTTTCACCCCTCTGCGCTGCAGGGCCAGCTTGCGGTTCCGGTCTTCAAGGAAGTGCTGTTCAACATGGGTTGGTTCTTCATCCCCTTTGGCGCCTTTGTCATCGTGGGGGCGGCCAATGCCGTCAACCTGACCGACGGGCTGGACGGGCTGGCGATCATGCCGGTGATGATCGCCGCGACCACGTTGGGCGTCATCGCCTATGCTGTGGGCCGGGTCGACTTCACGGCCTATCTGGATGTGCATTACGTCCCCGGCGTGGGCGAATTGCTGATCTTCACCGCCGCGCTCGCAGGCGGGGGGCTGGGCTTTCTGTGGTATAACGCGCCGCCCGCTGCTGTCTTCATGGGCGATACCGGCAGCCTTGCACTTGGCGGCGCGCTGGGCGCGATCGCCGTTGTCACCAAGCACGAAATCGTGCTGGCCATTGTCGGCGGCATCTTCGTGGTTGAAACTCTCTCGGTCATCATCCAGGTCGCCTATTTCAAGGCCACCGGCAAACGCGTCTTTCTGATGGCCCCCATCCACCACCATTTCGAGAAGAAGGGCTGGGCAGAGCCGCAGATCGTCATCCGCTTCTGGATCATCGCGCTTGTGCTCGCGCTGATCGGGTTGGCCACGCTCAAGGTGCGCTGACAGTCAGACCAATAGCCTGACTGCCAGCTTCATCTTGCCATAAATACTCAAATACGGCGCACGCGCCTCAGCGCAGCGCCGCGCAGAATGCCTGGATGCGCCCGCATGCCTCGCGCAGCGCCTCGTCCGAGGTCGCATAGCTCACCCGGAAACAGGGCGACACCCCGAATGCCGCGCCAAAGACCACAGCGACGCCCTTTTCTTCCAGCAGCGCTGTGGCAAAGGCTTCGTCATCCGCGATCATCGTGCCTGCCTCTGAGGTCTTGCCGATGCAGCCCTTGATCGACGGATAGACATAGAACG
>PWWF01000373.1 GCA_003561595.1 Paracoccaceae bacterium
ATCTGGGGGGCGACCGCGCGCATCTTGCGCGGGCTGGCCGAACGGGTGTCGCGATGCGGATAGCGGGCGGTTGGCTGACCCGCGCGCAGCCCGTACTGGCGCTGCTGGCGGATGGCGGGCAACAGGCGCTGGTCGTGGGCGGCTGTGTGCGCAACGCCTTGATGGAGGTGCCTGTCAGCGATGTTGATATCGCGACCGATGCGCGCCCCGAGCGCGTGTTGGCGCTGGCCGAAGCGGAGGGGCTGCGCGCTGTGCCCACGGGGCTGGCGCATGGCACAGTGACGCTGGTGCTGGACGGGCGCGGGTATGAGGTCACGAGCTTTCGCCGCGATGTCGAAACCCATGGTCGTCACGCCACGGTCGCATTTTCGGACAGCGTGGCCGAGGATGCCGCGCGGCGCGATTTCACCATCAACGCGCTTTATGCGCAGGCCGACGGGCAGGTGCTGGACCCGCTGGGGGGGCTCGCGGATGTGCAGGCGCGCCGGGTCCGGTTCGTGGGGGATGCAACCGCGCGGATCACCGAGGATTATCTGCGTATCCTGCGCTTCTTCCGTTTTCAGGCGCAATATGGCGACCCGGCACAGGGGCTTGACCCGGACGCGCTGAATGCCTGCGCGCGCGGGGTCGAGGGTATTGCGCAACTCTCGGCCGAGCGGATCGGGGCCGAGATGCGCAAGCTGCTGGCCGCGCCCGACCCTGCGCCCGCTGTCGCTGCGATGGCGCAGACCGGGGTGCTGGCACAGGTTCTGCCCGGCGCGGATGCGCGGGTGCTGGTGCCGCTGGTGCATCTGGAAGCGGGCGATGCGCCTTCCAGCCTGCGCCGCCTGCTGGCCCTGGGCGGGCAGACCGACCGTCTGCGGCTGACAAAGCGCGAAGCGCAGGCGCTGGATCGCGGGCGCGCCGCACTGGGCGACATGGCCCCGCCTGCGGAACTGGGCTACCGCCTGGGTCGCGATCTGGCCCGCGATGTGGTGCTGGTGCGCGCGGCGCTGCTGGACCAGCCACCCCCGCCCGGCTGGCAGGCAGATATTGCGCGTGGGGCGTCTGCACGCTTTCCCCTGCGCGCGCGCGATCTGCCCCATCTGCACGGTCCCGAACTCGGCGACGCCCTGCGCGCGGCAGAGGCGCGCTGGATCGCATCTGATTTTCGGCTGGAAAAATCCGATCTGCTGGGCTGATCGGGGCCGTGGCTGGCCTTTGGCCCGGTGCCCGCCTATATCAAGCGCAATGCAGGGGGCAGCGTGCTACAGAAAACCACCACAGATTCCGAATCGACACATGGCCCCGCCCAGCGGCTGGCCGGGTTGATCGACGCTTTCGCGCCCGCTGACAGTGACCCGCCGCGCACGCTCTGGCCGTTCATCCTGTGGTCGGTGCGCGGGGCCTGGCCCGTGCTGCTGCTGGCGGCGCTGATCTCGGCGATTGTCGGCTCGACCGAGGTGATCTCGGCGCTGTTGCTGGGGCTGGTGGTGGATGCGGTCGTCGAATCCGACCCTGGCACGTTCTTTGCCGAACATCTGGGCCTGATGGTCCTGTTCGTGTTGTTCTTTGTCGTGTTGCGGCCTATTTCCTTCGGCCTGTCCTCAGCCGCAAACAGCATTGTGGTCATGCCCAATGTCTATGTGCTGGTGCAGTCGCGGCTGAACCGCTGGACGCTGGGCCAGCCGGTCACGTTTTTCGACAATGATTTCGCAGGCCGCATCGCGCAGAAACAGGTGCAGACCGCGCGCGCACTGACTGATGTCTCCAATGAGGTCATCAACACGCTGGCCTTTGCGCTGGCCTCGATCCTCGGCTCCGTGATCCTGCTTCTGACCATCGACGCGCGTATCGCGCTGGCCCTTGCCGTCTGGCTGGTGGGGTATCTGGCGCTGATCCGCTATTTCCTGCCGCAGGTGCGGGCGCGGTCCGGCGCGCGGGCAGGCGCGCGGGCGCAGGTCAGCGGGCAGGTGGTCGATACCATCACCAATATCAAGACCGTCAAGCTGTTTGCCCATTCCGAATTCGAGGATCGCGCCGCGCTGAATGCGATGGGGGTCTTTCGCGACCGCGCGGTCGAATTCGGCGAGGTGCAGGTTTGGTTCCGCTTCTGGCTGATGGCGGTGGCGGGGTTGCTGCCGGTGCTGCTGATCGGCGGGACGGTCTGGCTGTGGACGCTGGGCGCGGCCAGCGCGGGCAATATCGCGGCGGCGGGCGCGGTCGCGATCCGCATCGCGCAGATGACCGGCTGGGTCAGTTTCGTGCTGATGGCGATTTACAGCAATATCGGCGAGATCGAGGACGGCATGAAAACCCTGACCCCGCGCCCCACGCTACAGGACGCGCCGGGATCGGTTGCGCTGGGCCGCGTGCAGGGTGAGGTGCGGTTCGAGGATGTGGATTTCGCCTATGGCCGGCAGACCGGCGGTGTATCGGGGCTGAACCTGTCGATCACGCCGGGTGAGAAAATCGGGATCGTGGGCGCCTCGGGCGCGGGGAAATCCACGCTGCTGGCGCTGCTCTTGCGGCTTTATGATGTCGAGGGCGGACGCATCACGATTGACGGGCATGATATCCGGGGCGTCACGCAGGAAAGCCTGCGGCGCAATATCGCCATGGTCACGCAGGAAACGGCGATGTTCAACCGTTCCGCCTATGCCAATATCGCCTATGGCCGACCTGATGCCACCCGCGCCGAGGTCGAGGCCGCCGCGCAGGCCGCCGAGGCGCATGAGTTCATTCTGGAGTTGGAGGATCATCAGGGGCGCAAGGGCTATGACGCGCATCTGGGCGAACGCGGTGTGCGGCTGTCGGGCGGGCAACGCCAGCGGATCGCGCTGGCGCGGGCGTTTCTGAAAAACGCGCCGATCCTTGTGCTGGATGAGGCGACATCGGCGCTTGATTCCGAGGTCGAGGCCGCCGTTCAGGACGCGCTGGAGCCGCTGATGGAAGGCAAGACCGTGCTGGCCATCGCGCACAGGCTGTCCACCATCGCGCGGCTGGACCGGATTATCGTGCTGGATGACGGGCAGATCATTGAACACGGCGCGCATGACGAATTGCTGGCCCGCGAGGGGGTGTATGCCCGCTTCTGGGCGCGGCAATCCGGCGGGTTTCTGGGTTGCGATGAGACCGAGGAGGCGTGAGCATGCAGAGCCGCACGCGATACCGACAGACCCAACGCGCGGGCACCACCCCCCCGCTGCACGTTGCATCTGCGCGCCCGGTATGAGCGCGCCCCCCGAAGTGACCATCCAGCGCCTTGGCCATCACGGCGATGGCGTGGCCGAAGGGCCAGTCTATGCGCCCCGCGCCCTGCCGGGTGAGGTGATCGAGGGCGAAATCACCGACGGGCGTATGGGGTCGCCGCGGATCCTCACCCCATCGCCCGAACGTATCCGCCCGCCCTGTTCGCATTACGGCGCCTGCGGCGGTTGCGCGCTGCAACACGCGCGCGAAGAGTTCGTCACCGGCTGGAAGCAGGATGTGATCGCCCGCGCTTTGGCCGCGCAGGGGCTGGAGGCGCCGTTTCGCGCCGCGCATGTCTCGCCCCTCCATGCGCGCAGGCGGGCCACATTTGCCGGGCGACGGCTGAAAACCGGGGC
>PWWF01000060.1 GCA_003561595.1 Paracoccaceae bacterium
TCAGACAATAACCGGATCGAACGCAATACCCAAGCGGCTTATGCATTGATGCGCTTGCGTGCTTGCCCGCTCATCACCTCAGCTCGATGGGGACGACCCCATCGTCTTCTTTCGCCAAAGGCGCCAGTGCCGGCTCCACCCCAGACCGGGCTTGCGCGCGGATCAGCGCGACCCAGTCTTGCAGCGCCTCGCCCTCCATTTCGCGCTCTGCGAGCAGCGCCTCGGCCAATTCTTCAACGAGGGCTCGATGTGTCGCAACGATAGCGCGAGCCTGCGCTTCGGCGGTCTTGAGCAAGTGGTCAAGTTTGACGCGCAGCCATGGCAGGTTCTGCATGACAAGCGGCATCTCCGGGTTCGAGATCAGACCTCCGTCGCCCATGCCCCATTCGATTTCCAGCCTGCGCGCCATGCGCGTCGCTTGAGCAAGATCGCTTTCCGGGCCGCAACCGGACCCGCTTGAGACTGCGCCGAGGAACACATCTTCTGCCGCGCGTCCAGCGAGCAACATCCGCAGATCCGCCAGCGCCGTGTCGCGCGTGTGGGTCGCCATGGCGGGCCAGTGAACAGCGCCGCCCTGTGGCGACAGGCGGATTGAGGTCGGTGCGGCCATCCCGGACAGCAGGCCAACGACGACATGCCCTGCTTCATGCAGCGCGACGCGACGCTGGTCTGCGGTCGCAACAGCAGAGTGGCGGGCATCGAGCTCGGCCCGGAGTGCCGCCGCCAGCGATGCGCCTGTCTCGCGCTGGCGGGCGCGTGCGGCGCGGGCCAGCGCCGCAGCTGCGGCACCGCTGGTGCCTACCAGGCGCTCTGCCGCCAGCGCGATGCACTCACGCAGCTCCGGCATGTCTGCGACACCCAGATGATCATGCAAGATCTGCGCCATACCCAGACGATCGGGCGGATCGATCCGCATCTTGCTGTCGAACCGCCCCTCACGCCGGATCGCGGGATCAACAGCTTCCAGATCATTCGTCGCGCCAATCAGCACCACGCCCGGAATGGCGATGAGCCGATCGAGCTGTTTCAGAAGACCGGTGATGACCGCGCGCATGTATCCCGAATTGCGACCAATGCTCTCGGCGTTGCGCGACGAGAAGCCATCAAGCTCATCAAGGAAGAACACCGAAGGGGCGCGGGCTTCGGCTTCGCTCACGACCGCATCGAGTGCTGCGAGCATATCGCCCATATGCCCAGATTTTTGACATTCGGCAAAGGATGTCGCGACCAGCGGCAGGCCGGTCTCGGCAGCAAAGGCCTGCGCCAGATAGGTCTTGCCAGTGCCAGGCGGGCCGTGGAAGATCAGGCTGCGTGGCACTGCAGACCAATCAAGTGCCCCTGCGCGCCAGGCGGTGATATCTGCTGCCAGCCGCCGCAAGGCGCGCACGGCCTCTGTCTGCCCAGCGACGACATCCAGACCGCGCGCGCTGCCCGGCGCGATGTTCTCTTGTGAGGGCACAGTGAGCCGATGCAGCGTTCCCAGCGCCTCATCAATCCTGCGGGCATGGAGCGCCGTGATCAGCTGCAGCGGCGTCAGGCGCGCCAGCGCTGCCTCGGGCGGCAGCGCATCCGGCACCAGAGCCTCATGCGCATGCTGCGGAAAGAGCAAGGCCAGCAGAGCCGTGATCATTGCACGATCGGGCTGCGGCAGGCGCAGCTCATGCGAGCAGATGCAGCGCAGCTCATAGGGCAGATCAGCGCGTGTCGCGTTGAACGCGAGGACAGTGCGCCCGGCCAACAATGCTTTTGAGATCTGCTGTGTGAGCGACTTGCGCCTCTCCGCTTGCCCCCGTTCTCCGACAGCTGGCTGGGGGAAGAGGACGCTGTCGGGTGCTTCTCCCTGCGCGAGGGACAGAAACGCGCGGTCCAGGTCGGTTTTGCACAACATCTCCTGCAGCTGCGTCATCAGTGCCAGATCCGCCCATCCATGGATGGCAGTCAGTCGTGCCGGACCGCCAGGGCGTTGACCGCCGGCATCCTTGATGGCGCGTGCCACGGCCAGGATGAGCAGCAACTCGCATGGCAGGGTGTCGCGGCGCAGCCGGGCGGGAATGGACGCGTCAAAGCTGTCATCGGATTCGAGATCACCGTCAGGAAAGAGCGAGCGCTGATCTGCGACATCAGAGAGCAGTTCGGCAATGTCCTGTTTATGTCGATTGTACCAGGCTTGCGCAATATCAAACCCGGGATGCGCCGCGATATCGAAACAGGCAGAAGCAAAGGCAGTATGGTGCATGGCAGGAACCTCTCGGATAGTGAGCCGTCAGTGCAGGCCGGGGCCGCAGGGCAGGCCTCGGTCCAGGGTGGGGGCAGACAAAATGGGGGTGGTGCTTTCAGTCTGGATCAGGCGCGGACAGGGGCATGGGGTCAGCGCCAAGATCAGACAGGGCCGCGTCGAAACTCGCGCGCGGATTTCGCCGCAAGCCATCTATCGCCGAAAGCGGGATGTGATGACGTGGCGCGTTCCCGGCGATGTAGCGGATTACATTCTCGCGCAGGATAACGATGGCGAGCAGGTCAAAATCATCCTCTTCATAAGGGCGCATGCCCTGGGGGCTGCCGCGGTAGCCCTTGCGCGGTTCAACGGTATATCCGCGATCAGAGGGCATGATTACCGTCTTGATCTGTACGCGAACCAGCCGGGGCGCACGCAGAAGGATCCGATCGAAGGGAAAGGCCTCGGGCACGGCCGCGGCGATCTCACCGAAACAATGCATCTGACTGTCGAAGAGTGCCTCGCCCGCAGCGCCAAGCGCCTTGGCATGGCGACAGACCACAGCGGCTGGGACATCCGGCCAGTTGCGCAAATCGGTAGTATCCGGAAGAGAAACGGTAGCCGGGAGCATCAGGCCGGGGAAATCGAGCTGGATGGGCATGGGGTGCATCCTTATGGCAAGGGGCAGACCGGAGGATCCTGCGCGTATGGGCAGCCGTGCAGGCGCAGGCAAAGCTGCGACCGCGCAGTGCGCGTCAATCGGGAACCGGGTCAGAGATGGTGTGGAGCAGGGATTACGCGAAGGCGCAGATCAGCGCCTCGTCGTCGACCTCATGGTCATCACCGGACGGATGCCGATCATCGCCATGCTCAAGTGCCGCGAGCGCATCGAGGCGGTTGAACGCAACCCGCAACAGCTGATTGGTGAAGGCGGCATCAGGATCACGCCCTGCGAGCATCAGGCAGGACCGGGCCTGGCCGATCATCTGGTGGACCCCCTCGCGATCCATGGGCTCTTCCATATCGATCGCCAACCGGACCATGAGCGCAGCCAGCGTCAGCGCCTTGTCGCTGCGTGAGACAGGGTGACGCCGCAGCACACGCTGCAGGCAGGCACGCACATTCTCAAAAGCATGGACGGACTCTGCCGGATCAAGGTCGAAGGCCGGGTCGAACGACAAATCCGATGCGAACAGCTCCTCGATGCGCAGCAGCTGCGTCAGGCTATCGAGCAACTCGACGAATGCAGACTGCGCTGCCGGGGTCGAAAAACAATCCGACATGGAACGCGTGGATTTCAACGCCAACGCGGGCGTGGTAGGGCTTTCAATAGCCATTGGGACTTCCTTCTGTGACAAGGAGTTTCA
>PWWF01000072.1 GCA_003561595.1 Paracoccaceae bacterium
ACCTTCGCCATTCTGGTGCTTGTGCTGCTGTTCCGTCCCACGGGTATCTTCAAGGGGAAAGTGATATGAGCCTGACCGCGCGCGATCTGGGCCTGTTTGCCGTCATGGGCGCGGTGCTGGCGATGGTCGCCATGTTCCAAAGCCCGCAACTGGCGATCACCATCCTGAACATGAGCCTGATCTCGGCCATCATGGCGCTGGGTGTGAACATGCAATGGGGCTATGCGGGCCTGTTCAATGTGGGGATCATGGGTTTTACGGCTGTGGGCGGTCTGGCGGTCGTGCTGATCGCCCAGCCCCCGGTGCCTGAGGCCTGGGCCGCAGGCGGTCTGGGGATCGTGCTGGGGCTGATGCTGGGGGTCGCGACGATCCTGGCGGCCGTGCTGGTCTACAAACGCATGACGCCCGGCAAGCTGCGCGGGTTGGCGCTGTTTGCCGTGGTGGCGGTGGGCTTTTTCATCACCTCGCTGATCTTTGGCCCGGCGAAACAGGCCGTGCAATCGGTGAACCCGGCATCCACCGGCTATCTGGGCGGCGCGAACCTGCCGGTGATCCTGTCCTGGCCCGTCGGCGCGGTCTTTGCCGCCGGGGTGGCCTGGGTCGTGGGCAAGGTCAGCCTGGGCCTGCGCTCGGATTACCTGGCGATTGCGACGCTCGGCATCTCGGAGATCGTGATTGCGGTGCTGAAGCATGAACGCTGGCTGGCGCGCGGGGTCAACAACGTGACGGGCATCGACCGCCCCGTGCCGCGCCCGGTCGATCTGCAGCCGCAGCCATGGATCCAGTCGCTGGCAGAAACGACGGGGTGGAGCGTGTCGCAGACAGCCTCGATCGTGTCGGGGCTGGGGTATTCGGTGCTGTTCCTGATCGTGCTGGGCATCCTGATCTGGCTGGCCGAACGCGCGCTGAATTCCCCCTGGGGCCGCATGATGCGCGCCATCCGCGACAATGAGGTCTCGGCCCGCGCGATGGGCAAGGATGTGACCCGCCGCCACCTGATGATCTTTGTTCTGGGCTCGGGCGTCTGCGGGCTGGCAGGCGCGATGATGGTGTCCATGGACGGGCAGTTGACGCCGGGCAGCTATGAGCCGCTGCGCTTTACCTTCCTGATCTGGGTGATGGTGATTGTCGGCGGGTCGGGCAATAACTGGGGCTCGGTGCTGGGGGCGTTTGTCATCTGGTTCCTGTGGGTGCAGGTCGAACCGGCGGGGCGCTGGCTGATGGATGTCGTCACCTCGAACATGGATGTCGGGTCCGGGCTGCGCAGCCACCTGCTGGATTCGGCGGCCTATATGCGGCTGACAACCATGGGGATCGCATTGCTGCTGATGCTGCGCTTCGCGCCGCGCGGGCTGATCCCCGAACGCTGAGCAACACCATGGCCTGCGCGATCCTGCTGCCTGCGGCGGGGGCGTCGCAGCGGATGCGCGGGGCCGACAAGCTGCTGGAACGGCTGGGCACTGCGCCCCTGTTGCGGGTGATTGCAGAGCGCGCGCTGAGCGCAAGCGCCCATGTGGCGGTGACCTTGCCACCGAATGCGCAGGCGCGCGCGCAGGCGCTGGACGGGTTGCCCGTGCAGATGCTGCCGGTGCCGGACGCGGCAGAGGGGATGGCCGCATCGCTGCGCGCGGGCGCGGAATGGGCTATGGGCCTGCCAGCGGATGCGCTGATGATTGCCCTGCCCGACATGCCGGATGTGACGGCGGCAGATATGAAGGCCCTGATCGCCGCACAGGCGCGCCGCCCGGACCAGCCCCTGCGTGCCCGCACAGCCGCAGGCGTGCCAGGTCACCCGACACTCCTGCCACGCGCGCTATTGCCTCAGGTGATGGGGATGCAGGGCGACACTGGTGCGCGCGCGCTGCTGCGCACGCACCCCCCGCGCCTGTTCACGCTTGCCGGGGACCGCGCCGCGACCGATCTGGACACGCCCGAGGATTGGGCGCGCTGGCGCGGATGAGCGGGCGCCCGGCGGTGCCGGGCGCCGGAATGCTCAGGCATGGATTGCGCCGTCGCCGCAGGCCAGCGCGGCCTCGCGCACGGCCTCGGAATAGGTGGGGTGGGCATGGCAGGTGCGCGCCAGATCCTCGGCGCTTGCGCCGAATTCCATCGCCACACAGATCTCGTGGATCAGATCGCCCGCATAGGGACCGATGATATGCGCGCCCAGAATGCGGTCGGTGTCCTTGTCGGCCAGGATCTTGACGAATCCATCGGCCGCGAAATTCGCCTTGGCCCGGCCATTGCCCATGAAGCTGAACTTGCCCGTCTTGTAGGCGCGCCCGGCCTCTTTCAGCGTCTCTTCCGTCTCACCGACCGAAGCAACCTCGGGCCAGGTATAGATCACGCCCGGGATGACCCCGTAATTCACATGGCCCGCCTGCCCGGCCAGGATTTCGGCCACGGCCATGCCCTCATCCTCGGCCTTATGCGCGAGCATCGGGCCCTCGATGGCGTCGCCAATGGCATAGATACCCTCGACACTGGTCTGATAGCTCTTGTCCGTGGCGATCTGGCCGCGTTCGGTCAGCTTGACGCCCAGCGTGTCCAGCCCCAGCCCCTCGGTGAAGGGGCGGCGCCCGGTAGCCAGCAGGATGGTATCGGCCTCGACCGTGTGTTCGCTGTCATCCTTGCGCAGCTTGTAGGTGACCTTGCCCTTGGATTTGGTCGCCGATGCCGATTGCACCGCGGCGCCCAGCACAAATTCCATCCCCTGCTTGCCCAGCAACCGCTGGAAGGATTTGGCAACCTCGCCGTCATTGCCGGGGATGATGCGGTCCAGATACTCGATCACGGTCACCTCGGCGCCCAGACGGGCAAAGACCGAGCCCATTTCCAGCCCGATCACGCCCGCGCCGATGACCACCATCTTCTTGGGGATCTTGCCCAATTCCAGCGCGCCGGTCGAGGTGACGATGACCTTTTCATCCACCTCGACACCCTTCAGCGGGCTGGATTCCGAGCCGGAGGCGATGACGATCTTCTTCGTCTCATGCACCTTGTCACCGACCTTGACCTTGCCCGGCCCCTCGATGCTGGCCCAGCCCTTGATCCAGTCGATCTTGTTCTTCTTGAACAGGAACTCGATCCCCTTGGTGTTCTGCCCGATCACGTCGGATTTGTAGCCCAGCATCTTCTTCCAGTCGGGCTTGGGCTTGGCGCCGGTCAGACCCATGGCGTCGAAATTATGCTGCGCCTCATGCAGTTGATGGGTGGCATGCAAGAGCGCCTTGGACGGGATGCAGCCCACATTCAGACAGGTTCCGCCCAAAGTCTCGCGCCCCTCGACGCAGGCCACTTTCAGCCCCAGTTGTGCCGCGCGGATGGCGCCCACATAGCCGCCGGGGCCAGAGCCGATGAAGATGACATCGTAGGACATGCGTATTCTCCTGTTTTCAGGCGAAGAGGCGGGGGGCTGTCTGCCCCCCGCACCCCCCGAGGATATTTGGACAAAGATGAAGGGCCATCAAAACAGGGCTGCGAGCAGCATCGCGATGGTGGCGAAAAAGCCCACGGCCCAGATGACGCTGCGCCACGGCACCCAGCCAAAGGCATAGGCCGGGATATAGAGGATGCGGGCCGCGAGATAGGCCCAGGCGCAGGCCGCAGTGACGGTGCTGGCCTGATCCGCGAGCGTGACGATCAGCACAGCGGGCGCGAAGAGGGCAAGTGCCTCGAAATGGTTGTTGAGCGCGCGTTGCAACCGGGCCGTGCGCACGGAGAGCTGCTGATCGGGCGCCATGTCACGGACACCAGCGGTGTAACGAGTGCCGAGTTCGAGATTGGCGGGTACCGCGTAGAGCATGAATTGCACCACCTGCAAGAGCAGCGCGAGGGTGAGGACGAGGAGTTCTGGGGTCATGGCTCACCTGTCAGGTTGAAGCGCCACGCGTTGCGGCCCGGCCTGCATATGGGCGGGCCGCAATGCGCGCCGTGTCTCAGAGGTCCATCAGCAACCGCCGCGGATCTTCCAGCGCCTCTTTCACGCGCACGAGGAAGGTGACCGCGCCCTTGCCGTCCACGATCCGGTGGTCGTAGCTCAGCGCGAGATACATCATCGGACGGGCCTCGATCTGACCCTTCACAACCATCGGGCGCTGCTGGATCTTGTGCATGCCCAGAATGCCCGATTGCGGCGGGTTCAGGATGGGCGAGGACATCAGCGAGCCATAGACCCCGCCATTGGAGATGGTGAAGCTACCGCCCTGCATTTCGGCCATGGACAGCTTGCCGTCGCGGGCGCGCTTGCCCATCTCGCCGATGGTCTTCTCGATCTCGGCAAAGCCCATTTTGTGGGCGTCGCGCAGCACCGGCACCACCAGCCCCGAGGGCGTGCCGACGGCAACCCCCATATGGACGTAGTTCTTGTAGACGACATCAGTGCCGTCAATCTCGGCATTGACCTCGGGCACTTCCATCAGCGCGTGGCAGCAGGCTTTCACGAAGAAGGACATGAAGCCCATCTTGACGCCGTGCTTCTTCTCGAACATCTCCTTGTATTCGTTACGAAGCTCCATGATGCCACCCATATCGGCCTCGTTATAGGTGGTCAGCATGGCGGCGGTGTTCTGCGCCTCTTTCAGGCGCCGCGCGATGGTCTGGCGCAGGCGGGTCATCTTGACACGCTCTTCGCGGGCCTCGTCATCTGCGGGCACAGGCGCGCGCGGGGCCTGTTGGGCAGGCGCCGGGGCGGGCGCGGTCGGGGCAGCCGCAGGCTGCGCCGCCGGGGCCGCGCTGGCGGATTGCACATCTTCCTTCATGATGCGCCCGTCGCGCCCGGTGCCGGTGACCTGATCGCGGCTGATACCCTTTTCGGCCATCATCTTGCGGGCCGAGGGGGCATCCTCGACATCGCGCCCGGACGGTGCCGGGGCGGCGGTGTCTTCGGTCGGTGCGGGGGCGGGCTTTGCGCCCTCTGCACTGCCCGAGATCACGGCAAGCTTGCCGCCTGCCGCGACGGTCGTGCCCTCTTTGGCGACAATCTCGGTCAGCACGCCTGCGGCGGGGGCGGGCACCTCGACCGAGACCTTGTCGGTTTCCAGCTCGCACAGCATGTCATCGACCGCGACCGTATCGCCGGGCTGCTTGAACCAGCTTGCCACAGTCGCCTCGGACACGGATTCACCCAGCGCGGGGACCATCACATCGACGGCGTCGCCCCCCGCATCCCCTTTGGCGGGCTTTTCCGTAGCCTCTGCTTTCGGCTCGGGCGTCGGCTCGGGCGCGGCGCCGGGCTCTGCGATCATCGCCAGCAGGGCATCGACGCCCACAGTCTCACCCTCGGGCGCCACGATCTCGCCCAGTGTTCCGGCAACAGGCGACGGCACCTCGACCGTGACCTTGTCGGTTTCCAGCTCGCACAGCATCTCGTCCACGGCGACGGCATCGCCGGGCTTCTTGAACCAGGTTGCGACAGTGGCCTCGGACACGCTCTCGCCCAGGGTGGGCACTCGAACTTCGGTCGACATGGTCTTGTTATCCCTCGATTATCAGCGCTTCATTCACAAGCGCTTGCTGTTGTGTCTTGTGCTGGCTGGCCAACCCGGTCGCGGGCGAGGCCGAGGCCGGACGCCCGACATAGCGGGGGCGTTTCGACTTGCTTGTCAAGCGGCCCAGCACCCATTCGATATTCGGCTCGATAAAGCTCCAGGCGCCCTGGTTCTTGGGCTCTTCCTGGCACCAGATCACCTCGGCATTGGGGAAGCGCTCCATCTCCTTCAAGAGTGCCATGGCCGGGAAGGGGTAGAATTGTTCGACCCGCAGCAGATAGATGTCCTCGATCCCGCGGCTGTCGCGTTCTTCCAGCAGGTCGAAATAGACCTTGCCCGAACACATGACCACGCGCTTGATCTTGCTATCCGCGACCAGGGTCGTGTCGCTGTTGCCCTTTTGCGCATCATCCCAGAGCACGCGGTGAAAGCTGGACCCTTCGGTGAAATCCTCGGCCTCGGAAATGCACAGCTTGTGACGCAGCAGCGATTTCGGCGTCATCAACACCAGCGGCTTGCGGAAACTGCGGTGGATCTGGCGGCGCAGGATGTGGAAGTAATTGGCCGGGGTCGAGCAATTCGCCACGATCCAGTTATCCTGCCCGCACATCTGCAGGAAGCGTTCCAGACGCGCAGAAGAGTGTTCCGGCCCCTGCCCTTCAAACCCGTGCGGCAAGAGCATCACCAGCCCCGACATGCGCAGCCATTTGCTTTCGCCCGAGGAGATGAACTGGTCGAACATGATCTGCGCGCCATTGGCGAAATCGCCGAACTGCGCTTCCCACATGACCAGCGCATTGGGTTCGGCCAGCGAATAGCCGTATTCGAACCCAAGCACGGCGTATTCCGACAGCATGGAGTCGATGACCTCATAGCGCGACTGCCCCTCCTTGATGTTGTTCAGGGGGTAATAGCGGTCCTCGCTTTTCTGATCGACAAAGGCCGAATGGCGCTGCGAGAAGGTGCCGCGCGTGCTGTCCTGCCCGGACAGGCGGACGGGATAGCCCTCTGTCAGCAGGCTGCCAAAGGCCAGCGCCTCGCCCGTGGCCCAGTCAAACCCCTTGCCACTGTCGAACATCGCCTTCTTGGCATCCAGTTGCCGCGCGACCGTGCGGTGGATGTTGAACCCGTCAGGGTAGCGCGTCAGCGCTGCGCCCACCTCTTGCAGCGTGTCGGTCGAGATGGCGGTCTGGCCGCGCTGATACTCTTGCCCTTCGCGGTTCAGATGCGACCAGCGCCCGTCCAGCCAGTCGGCCTTGTTGGGCTTGTAGGTGCGCCCGGATTCGAATTCGTCATTCAGGAATGCCTGAAAGGCGGCCTTCATGTCCTCGATCTCGCCCTCGGGGATCAGCCCGTCGCGGACCAGCCGTTCGGTGTAAAGCTGCAGGGTCGATTTGTGCTTCTTGATCCGCGTATACATCTGCGGATTGGTGAACATGGGCTCATCACCCTCGTTATGGCCGAAGCGGCGATAACAGAAGATGTCCAGCACCACATCCTTCAGGAATTTCTGCCGGAACTCGGTCGCGACCTTGGCCGCGTGGACCACGGCCTCCGGGTCGTCGCCATTGACGTGGAAGATCGGCGCTTCGACCATCAGGGCGATATCGGTCGGATAGGGCGAGGAGCGCGAGAAATGCGGCGCGGTCGTGAATCCGATCTGGTTGTTGACGATGATATGCATCGTGCCGCCCGTGCGGTGCCCTTTCAGCCCCGACAGGCCCAGTCCTTCGGCCACGACACCCTGCCCCGCAAAGGCCGCATCGCCATGCAGCAGCACGGCCATGACCTGCCGACGCTCGGTATCCGAGATCTGGTCCTGTTTCGCGCGCACCTTGCCGATGACCACCGGGTTCACCGCCTCCAGATGCGAGGGGTTGGCGGTCAGTGACAAATGGACATTGTTGCCGTCGAACTCACGGTCGGACGAGGCGCCAAGGTGATATTTCACATCGCCCGAGCCATCGACATCCTCGGGTTTGAAGCTGCCACCCTGAAATTCGTTGAAGATGGCGCGATAAGGCTTGCCCATTACATTGGCCAGCACGGACAGGCGGCCCCGGTGGGGCATCCCGATGGCGATTTCCTTCAGACCCAGCGCGCCGCCGCGCTTGATGATCTGTTCCATCGCGGGGATCACCGATTCACCGCCATCCAGACCGAAGCGCTTGGTGCCCATGTATGTGACATGCAGGAATTTCTCGAATCCTTCGGCCTCGACCAGCTTGTTCAGGATCGCGCGGCGGCCCTGTTTGGTGAACTGGATTTCCTTGCCGTAGCCTTCGATCCGTTCCTTCAGCCAGGCGACCTGTTCAGGGTCGGAAATATGCATGAATTGCAGCGCGAAGGTGCCGCAATAGGTGCGCTGCAGGATGGTGATGATCTCGCGCAGGCTGGCCACTTCCAGCCCCAGCACATTGTCGATGAAGATGGGGCGGTCCATATCGGCCTCGGTGAAGCCGTAGGATTTCGGGTCAAGCTCGGGGTGCGGCTCTTCCTTGCGCATGCCCAGCGGGTCCAGATCGGCGACCAGATGGCCCCGGATACGGTAGGCGCGAATGATCATCAGCGCACGCAGACTGTCCAGCACAGCGGCGCGCACCTGTTGCGTGGTCAGCGCGACATCCTTGTCGGCCGCCTTCTTGGTGATCTGCTCGGCTGCGGCTGCCGCCTCATCCACCAGCGTGGGCGCATTTGCCTTGCCGCCCTTGCCGGGCTTTGCCGGGGCGGCGGGCCATTCGCCGGTCAGCGCGGCGGTCAGTTCATCCATCGGCTGGGGCGGCCAGTCGCCGCGCGCCCAGCTTGGGCCCTGTGCGGCGGCCTGCGCGTCCTCCGTCGCCTCGCCCAGCGCGCGGAAATACTCGGCCCAGACATCATCGACCGAGGCGGCATCCGATGCGTGACGTGCCTGCAGCGCTTCGACATAGGCGGCATTCTGCCCTTCCAGAAAGCTATCGGACGGGCCGGAACGGGACGGGCTTTGATCGGTCATTTCAGCACCTCTCGTGCAAAGGTAAACAACATGCGGGCCTCAGCGGACGCGGGGTTCGGGGCCATAGGCATTGGGGCCGCGCTGGCTGGGGCGGGTCATCCACCAGATGATGACGGCCCCGGCCACGACCTGCAACAGGCCCAGCACAAGGATCATCCCGCCCGACGTGGCGGCGGCCTCTGGCCCATCGGCAAAGCGGCCCATCAGCATCTGACGGCTGACCGAACCGGCAACCAGCGCGCTGACCACCACGATGGCCGAAGGCACCAGCACCCACCAGCCCGGTCGCCCGGTATCCTGCAACCGCCGCCAGGCGACGGCCAGGAACGGCAGGAACACCACAAGCTGGAACAGCCGCGTCAGCCATTGCCCGCCACCAAGCGCCAGATGCTCGATCACGCCGATCACGAAGGCCCCGGCAAAGACGAACAGGAAGAACCACCAGTATTCAGGGCGCCGCGACCGCCCCTCGAATTTCAGGGCGTTCCGGAACGCCGATGTCACGGCCTTGGTGAACGTCATGGCTCACGCCTCCTTGTGCGACGCTGCTAGCGCCTATTTGCCGATGGCGGCCAGCACCGCCTCGCCCAGACCGGCGGGGCTGTCGGCCACTTTGATCCCGGCGGATTTCATCGCCTCGATCTTGTCATCCGCGCCGCCCTTGCCGCCGGCGACAATCGCGCCTGCATGGCCCATGCGGCGGCCCGGAGGGGCCGTGCGCCCGGCGATGAACCCGGCGCAGGGCTTGGAGCGCCCGCGCTTGGCCTCATCCTTCAGGAATTGCGCGGCTTCTTCCTCGGCGCTGCCACCGATCTCGCCGATCATGATGATGGATTCGGTTTCGTCATCGGCGAGGAACCATTCCAGCACATCCAGATGCTCGGTGCCCTTGATCGGGTCGCCGCCGATGCCCACGCAGGTGGACTGGCCCAGCCCCACATCGGTGGTCTGTTTCACGGCCTCATAAGTCAGGGTGCCCGAACGCGACACGACGCCCACGGACCCGCGGCGGTGGATATGGCCGGGCATGATGCCGATCTTGCAGGCATCGGGCGTGATGACACCCGGGCAGTTCGGCCCCACCAGAACGGATTTGCTGCCTTCCAGGGCGCGCTTGACGCGCATCATGTCCAGCACGGGGATGCCTTCGGTGATGCAGACGATCAGTTCCATTTCCGCATCGATCGCTTCAAGGATGGAATCTGCGGCAAAGGGCGGTGGCACATAGATCACCGAGGCATTCGCCTCGGTCCGCGCCCTGGCCTCATGCACGGAGTTGAACACGGGCAGGCCCAGATGTTCCTGCCCGCCCTTGCCGGGGGTGACACCGCCGACCATCTGCGTGCCGTAGGCAATGGCCTGTTCCGAATGGAACGTGCCCTGACTGCCGGTAAAGCCCTGGCAGATGACCTTGGTGTGTTTATCGACAAGAACGGCCATGTATTCACTCCTGTTATGTCAGGCGCCCTGCAGGGCGCGCAAGCTGTGTTCGAGACTGTAATGCGCATGCAGCAGCTCGAAATCGCCCTGTGTATGCGTGATGATCTTTTCGCGCGCCGCGTGCGACAGGTCGGCAAAGACCAGCGACTGGCGCGAGCGCTGTTCGTTTTCCAGCACAAGGGGCTGGCCCATGCGCTGTGACAGGACAAGGCGCAGGCGCGCCACATCCTCGACATGGAACACCGCGTCATAGCGGGCCATGTCCGGGCCAAGGAATTGCGCGAACGGGTCGGTATGGTGCCGGATCGACGGCACCAGCGCACGATACAGGTCCAGATCACGAAAGAACGCATCCGGGCCGGGCATCGGGTCCAGCCCCTGTTCGCCCGTGCGCGCAAGCGCCTTTTCAACATCGCGATGGCCCAGCACCCTGTTGGTATAGACCGACAGCAGCCGCTTGATCGGGTTGCGCAGGATCGTGAAGGCCCAGAACGCGCCCAGCCCCGTCAGGTCGGGCGGTTCATGGCGCGACGCGTATTTGCCCGCGACCTGCCGGTAATAGCGGTGGATATTGCCGCCGAATGCCGTGCGATCAAACGCCGCTCCGTGTTCGCATTGGTAGAAACTGCGCAGAACCGATGTCGTCATGCATTTGGGCACACCGACAAAGGCCATGTCATAGGTTTCAAAAACTGCGATCACGGGCTGGTCCTTTCACACTTGCGTCCGCGCGCCCCCTTACCCCTTGACCGCCTTGACGATCTTTTCGGCCGCATCGGACAGGTTATCCGCTGCGATCACGTTTAGACCGGAATCATTGATGATCTGTTTGCCAAGATCGACATTCGTGCCTTCCAGCCGCACGACAAGCGGCACCTCCAGCCCCACTTCCTTGACGGCCGCGATCACGCCCTCGGCGATGATGTCGCAGCGCATGATGCCCCCGAAAATATTGACGAGGATGCCCTTCACATTCGGGTCCGAGGTGATGATCTTGAACGCCTCGGTCACCTTTTCCTTGGTCGCGCCACCGCCCACATCAAGGAAGTTCGCAGGCTCGGCCCCATAGAGCTTGATGATATCCATGGTTGCCATGGCAAGGCCTGCACCATTGACCATGCAACCGATCTCGCCATCCAGCGCGATATAGTTCAGGTCATATTTGCTGGCGGCGAGTTCCTTGGCATCTTCCTCGGTCTCATCGCGCAGGGCCAGAATGTCGGACTGGCGGTAAAGCGCGTTGGAATCAAAGCCCATTTTCGCATCAAGGCATTTCAGATCGCCCTTGTCGGTCACGATCAGGGGGTTGATCTCGACCATTTCGGCATCGCGCTCGACGAACAGCTTGTAAAGCTTGCCCACCAGATCGACACATTGCTTGACCTGCTTGCCTTCCAGCCCCAGCGCGAAGGCGACGCGGCGGCCATGAAAGCCCTGAATGCCCGTGGCCGGGTCAATGCTGAAGGACAGGATCTTCTCGGGCGTCGAGGCCGCGACCTCTTCGATATCCATGCCGCCCTCGGTCGAGACGACAAAGCTGATGCGGCTGGTCACACGGTCCACCAGAAGCGCCAGATACAGCTCGCGCTCGATCTCCGAGCCATCCTCGATATAGATGCGGTTGACCTGCTTGCCCGCGGGGCCGGTCTGATGCGTGACCAGCGTGCGGCCCAGCATCTGCTTGGCATGTTCCTCGGCCTCGGCCACGGATTTGGCCAGACGCACACCGCCCTTTTCCCCGGCGGATGCTTCCTTGAAGCTGCCCTTGCCGCGCCCGCCGGCATGGATCTGCGCCTTGACCACCCAGAGCGGGCCATCCAGCTCGCCTGCCGCCGATTTCGCCTCTTCGGCGCGCAGTACGACGCGTCCGTCCGATACCGGCACACCTGCGGCACGCAAAAGCCCTTTGGCCTGATACTCATGGATGTTCATGAAACTGTCCCATTGCTAGCTCATTACATCTTCGTGCATGCCAGATTCCCTGCGGAAAACAACGGTAATCTGTGAAATAACCCTGCATCTGCGGGAAAAAGCGGATTTTGTGATCACTGCTTGAAAAACTGTGATCACGATTATCGCTAACAGTTTTTCTGCGACACGCTGTCACACAGGACAGGGTGCAGCGGCACAATGGGAAAAGGGCCGCGCCAAAGGCGCGGCCCCCCTGAAAACATGGGTGGGCCCCTCAGGCCAGCGAGGTATCGATGCCCTTGCAGGCATCGACCAGACCGCGCACGGCCTCGACCGATTTGTCGAACATCGCCTGTTCGTCCTTGGTCATCTTGATATCGACGACCTTTTCGATCCCGTTGGCGCCGATGATCGTGGGCACGCCCACATACATCCCCTTAAGCCCGAATTCGCCGTCACAATAAGCCGCGCAAGGCAGCAGGCGGCGCTGATCCTTCAGATAGGCTTCGGCCATCTCGATGGCGCTGGTCGCAGGCGCATAGAATGCCGAGCCGGTTTTCAAGAGCCCCACAATCTCGGCCCCGCCATCGCGCGTGCGCTGCACGATCGCATCCAGCTTGTCCTGGCTGGTCCAGCCCATGCTGACCAGATCGGGCAGCGGAATACCCGCAACCGTCGAATAGCGCACCAGCGGCACCATCGTGTCGCCATGCCCGCCCAGCACGAATGCTGTCACATCGCGCATCGAGACATTGAACTCAAGCGACAGGAAATGCCGGAAGCGCGCCGAATCCAGCACGCCCGCCATGCCGACCACTTTCGCATGCGGCAGGCCGGAAAATTCACGCAGCGCCCAGACCATCGCATCCAGCGGGTTGGTGATGCAGATGACAAAGGCGTCGGGGGCATGGGCGGCAATCCCCTCACCCACCGATTTCATGACCTTCAGGTTGATGCCCAGCAGGTCATCGCGGCTCATCCCCGGCTTGCGCGGCACGCCTGCAGTGACGATGCACACATCGGCGCCTGCGATGTCGGCGTAATCATTGGTGCCCTTGAAGCGGCCATCAAATCCTTCGGACGGGCCGGATTCGGCGATATCAAGGGCCTTGCCCTGCGGGATACCTTCGGCAATGTCGAACAGGATGACATCGCCAAGCTCCTTGATTGCCGCAAGATGGGCAAGCGTGCCGCCGATCTGTCCTGCCCCGATCAGGGCAATTCTGGGTCTGGCCATCAGTGATCTCCGGATCGTTGTGTTGACGCGCCTTGCCTAAGCCCTAAGCCGGGGTGACGCAAGGCATCACGCGCCCGTGTCCGGCCCTGATAGCGCAGACATGCGCCACTTTTCGGCTGTCCCCGCGTGGGCCGAACGGACGCCGCGCGCCCGGAACGGGCGGCGCGGGAAAGCCGTGTGCCGGCCTGCGAATCTGCCTGCCCGATTGCGGCGATGGCGCCCAGGAACATCGACGCGAC
>PWWF01000354.1 GCA_003561595.1 Paracoccaceae bacterium
CCAGGAACTGCTCGCGCCGCGTCACCTTCTTCTTCATCGCATCGCGCAGGCCGGGAAAGGCAGGCTGTTTCGGCATCGGCAGGGCTCCTCGACGGCGTGCCTCAGGGTATCAGATCAGGCCGAAAGAGGGAGGTTTTTCAGACGTTCTTGAGTAGGTCAGAACCTGCGAGGAATCAGCGTTACGGCCTGCGATATCCGAATCTTCGGATAACTGGCTCACAAAGGTCTTCAACCCGTTTTCTCCAACTGATCTGCGATCGCGCGTGCATCGGGGACGGACCGGGCAAGGCGATCCAATTTTGGCACGACCAGCACGTCACCTTCCCGGACGGCAGCCAATGCCTGGTCCAGACCGGGCCGGGCGCGGTTGGTGCCTGTCAGTCCGTGGTCAGTATAAATGAGATCCTCAGATACGCCCAAGGCGCATAAGGCCTGCCGTTGTGCGGTCAGGTCCTGTTTGTCTGTCGAGCAGCGGGCATAGCCAATTTTGGTCACAGTCATGGCTCCATCGTACGATTAAGGGGCGGCATATGCGAATCAAATCGTACCACCTATACGAGATATTCTGAGGTGTGGTTTCTCTGACCCTGCCAACCTTTGCAATACACGTCCGGTGAAGGAACCTCTTACGGACAGCCGCTTTGATCTTGGAAGGAACCACATGCCCCGCAGGAAAATGCTCACTGACCGCCAGCGGGAAGCGCTGCTTGATCTGCCAACCGAAGAAACAGCAATGCTGCGTCACTACACGCTGGCAGATGATGATCTGGAAATCATTCGCGCCCGTCGCCGCCCCCATAATCGTTTCGGCTTCGCCCTTCAGCTTTGCGCATTACGATACCCTGGCCGGTTGCTGGCGCCAGGAGAGGTTATCTCTGCGGCATTGTCGCGCTTTTTGGCTGCGCAACTCGGACTAAAGCCTGATGATCTGGTGGAATATGCGACACGGGAAGAAACGCGCCGCGAACACTTGGCCGCTCTGCGTGAGTTTTACGGATACAAGATGTTCACTGGCCGGGGCGCGCGCGATCTAAAGATCTGGCTTGAGAGCGCAGCCGAAACTGCCCGATCGAACGAAGACTTGGCGCGGCGTTTCGTGGAGCAATGCCGGGCATCCCAGACCATTCTACCGGGGATCACGGTCATCGAACGCCTCTGCGCGGACGCACTTGTTGCTGCCGAGCGACGGATCGACGCTAGGATTGACGACCGGCTGGATGATGGGATGCGCAGCCGGCTTGACGCCTTGTTGACGGAGACGGCGGACGGCTCTGTCACCCGCTTTGTCTGGCTGCGCCAGTTTGAAGTGGGTCAGAACTCTGCCGACATGAACCGCCTGCTTGATCGGCTAGAATTCTTGCAGGGCATGCCCGTGGAAAGATCTATCCTTGCTGGTGTGCCACCCCACCTTATCGCGCGCCTCCGACGGCAAGGGGAACGGTATTTTGCCGGTGATCTACGGGATATTTCAGGTGATCGTCGCCTTGCCATCCTCGCGGTCTGCGCTTTGGAATGGCGCAGTGCCATTGCAGACGCAGTGGTCGAGACCCATGACCGTATTGTCGGAAAGACGTGGCGCGAGGCGAAACGTGCATGCGATGCTCGGGCGGATGACGCCAAGGCTGCTTTGAAAGACACCTTGCAGGGCTTCTCTAATTTTGGATCAGCGCTGCTGGAGGCACATGAGGATGAAGCGTCCCTCATCGATGCCGTTCAAAACGCAGGCGGCTGGTTGTCGCTCAGGGGGCTTGTCGCCACCGCTGCCCAACTCACCGACACATTGGCTGCCGATCCGCTGACACATGTTGTTCACGGGTATCATCGCTTTCGACGTTATGCACCGCGCATGCTGCGGGCGCTCGATATTCATGCCGCCCCGGTTGCCGAACCGTTGTTGACAGCTGCCAGCATCATCGCGGGAACGGAACCCCCCGGCGACCGCCCGCTGACCTTTCTGCGCCGGGCTTCGAAATGGCATCGACACTTGAATCACGACGATGGGAACCGGCTTTGGGAGGTGGCGGTCCTGTGCCACCTACGCGACGCATTCCGTGCCGGCGACATCTGGCTCGCACATTCCCGCCGGTATGGTGATCTCAAGGAAGCGCTGGTTCCGACGGCAGTTGCCAGGGCCACGCCAAAACTGGCCATGCCGTTTGAACCGGATCTCTGGCTCGCGGATCGAAAATCTCGCCTAGCAGATGGCTTGGAACGACTGGCCCGCGCCGCCAGGGCGGGTGCCATTCCGGGAGGTTCTATCGAAGATGGCGTGCTCAAGATCGACCGTCTGACGGCCGCTGTCCCCGAAGAGGCCGACGCCTTGGTGCTCGATCTCTACAACCGCCTGCCGGAGATCAGGATCACAGACCTCCTGCTCGAAGTGGATGACGAGATCGGCTTTACCGAGGCCTTCACCCATCTGCGCACCGGCGTTCCATGCAAAGACAGGGTCGGCATGTTGAACGTGCTGCTGGCTGAGGGGCTGAACCTTGGTCTCAGCAAAATGGCTGGGGCCACGAACACCCATGATTATTTCCAGCTCTCGCGCTTGTCGCGCTGGCATGTGGAAAGCGACGCGATGGCACGTGCCTTGGCCATGGTGATCGAAGGTCAATCTGCCTTGCCGATGGCCCAGTTTTGGGGCGCAGGGCAGACCGCTTCGAGCGACGGGCAATTCTTCCCGACCACGCGCCATGGCGAGGCGATGAACCTGATCAACGCCAAATACGGCCATGAACCCGGTCTAAAAGCTTATACCCATGTCTCCGACCAGTACGGCCCTTTCGCCACCCAGACCATCCCGGCCACGGTGAACGAGGCTCCTTACATCCTGGACGGCCTGTTGATGACAGACGCAGGTCAGAAAATCCGCGAACAGTATGCCGACACCGGCGGCTTTACCGACCACGTATTCGCCGTCACCGCCCTTCTAGGCTTTCAGTTCATCCCCCGCATCCGGGATCTACCTTCCAAGCGCCTTTACCTCTTCGATCCAGCATCCTGCCCAAAAGAACTGAAGGGCCTGATCGGCGGCAAGGTCAGGGAACCCGTCATCAGCTCCAACTGGCCAGATATCCTGCGCAGCGCGGCCACAATGGTGGCGGGCGCGATGCCGCCAAGCCTGCTCTTGCGGAAATTCGCTGCATATCCCCGGCAGCATGAGTTGGCCGTCGCGTTACGTGAAATCGGACGGGTAGAACGGACGCTGTTCATCATCGACTGGCTGCTGGACGCCGACATGCAACGTCGCGCCCAGATCGGCTTGAACAAGGGCGAAGCACATCACGCCCTCAAGAATGCGCTGCGCATTGGCCGCCAAGGTGAAATTCGCGACCGAACAACTGAAGGACAACATTTCAGGATGGCCGGGCTGAACTTGCTCACAGCCATTATCATCTACTGGAACACGAAACACCTCGGTCAGGCCGTCGCCAGCCAGCCGCGCGATGGATTGAATTGCTCACCAGACCTTCTGGCGCATATCTCACCCCTCGGATGGGCCCACATCCTGCTCACTGGCGAATACAGATGGCCCAAAAGGTGATCAAACC